>CAMAGQ010000140.1 GCA_945833895.1 uncultured bacterium | reverse complement strand
TACGGCGAAGCCGTTAAGGTGAAACTCTGTGAGCGTGGAGTAAATTCAAGACAGGACTAGGGTGGGTGCTTATTATTTTTGTCAATTTATTATGCAAACTTATTAATCGAACCCTCACCCCTGCCCTCTCCCAGAGTGGGAGGGTATTTGTTCTGTTCACGACCTTTTGATTACAAATTAATCTTATACATTCGTACCACGGTTAGGGTGCAGAGATATCTCCAACTGTCCCAAGTCAGAGAAATATGTTGCCATTCTTTCACCGCAATTCATATCACGTTCTAAATTATTTTCTTCAGGGTTCAATATGTACAACAATTCCTGATAATCAGGCTTTGAGCCTTTTGTTTCCTCTAACCATTCGGAAATTTCTTGCATATATTCATTATACTTCTTCTTTATTTCCGCCTGATTAACCCGTTTTTTCAGAGAAAGTTTGATATCACCACCGTCAACAGTTCGGCAAGCAGCCCCTACTGTCGGGAATTTTGTTGCCATAGAAAACAGTTCAATTTTATCCGTTAACATTTCAAATCCGACTTTGTAAACGCCCTCATTACCGCTTGCTTCGTACAAAGCATCAGCCATTGCCTGTTCAAAGGCAAGCATACGGTATTTGGCTTTATCACTTTGCATCAAGTGCTTAGGTAGCACGGCGACTGAAAGTTTCTCACCTATATCAGTACGTTTTTTGCAAATTTTTGGAAGCAAACTGTCAATATTAAACCTTTCATCTTCCATAAACTCTAACAAATACTTAAACTCTTTAAAGTAATCGTTCACAACTTCCCTCGGCATAAACGGAAATCTTTGAGCGTACAAGTTCTTTGCATTCTCAAACTTAGTTTCATAATTCATATTTAAGCCGTGGATTTTTAACAGTTTAGAATTTCGCAACTCCTCTGGCATATTCATGTAGAATTTATGTGCAAATCTGTCTTTCACCTCTGGCGGATAGGCTGATTTATCGGAAAACAGAATATTCAACGAACGTCCGTAGGTCAACAAATAGTCGTTTAGTTCTAACTTCATTTTGTTGACTGTCTTTGTATTTTTCGGCTCATTGTTAAAAGCGAAACCATACCGTCTAATATTTGAAATTTCTTCAGGCGATAAATCCTTCTTATAACTTTCGTACAACTGATTTATTCTATTTACATCAACATGTTTTTTGTTGACAATTGCAAAATCATATACTTCACCTGTTTTATGAGAAATAATTCTTATAGGGCTTTCACCACGCTCAATGTGGTACATAACGGTTTTCACATCAGAATTTGAGAGTTCATAAGCCTTAGGATTTTTTGTGCTGGCATATATTGAATCAGCCATTGCCGCTTCAATTGCACGGTTACATCTGACGATATCAGGGTTGTTCTGTTCACTCAAAGCCTCACTGACAAATTTGGCTTCATCTGGCGTTAAGGCTTCGCCATTGAGGTTTTTCGTCCACAATCTGACAACATCTTCCGGTAATCGTTCCAAGAATACCTCGTAAATATCGTCAAAATAATTCTTCGGCATAGATTTTACAAGCCCGTACACATTTTGAAAATATGCTTCTCTAAACTCATCTTTGTAATCAGGTTCTTTAACTTCAACAGTTGTTTCTACAGGAGTTTCAACACTTTTTCTGTAAAATTCTATTTGTCTTTTACGGTCGTTTTTGGTTCGATTAATTTCATGTTTTAATTCTTCAAAACGTCCGTTTTGAATAGCGGTTTCGATTTTCTCGTGAGCCAAACGGATTTGAGTTCCCAATTTTTCGGCAAACTCAGGATGTTTCTCCCAAAATTCCGACATAACCGTTGACTGGAATTTTGAAAACTCTTCTGAAGAATACAGAACATCCGCAGGTTTATACACCTGATTTTCTTTTAAATGAAGAGATAGTTCCTTAATTATCTCAGGACAAGCGTTCCAAGCAGAAATCATCGCATATCTTGCAGGTTCTGCTCCTGATTTCATTTTTGAAATATAATCAGTTCGCTCCTCAGGGGTCATTGTATTCCATCTGTTAAACAAGCGAACCATACGTTTTAAATGCAAAGTGTCTAAATCTGCCTGCGATAAACTTGCTTCAAATTTTTGCAAATTCAAAGCCGCCCACATCTTGAATAAATCATCCTGACTAAGTTCTTTTGAACCCACGTGAGTATGCGTTTTAGGTTTTGTATCAGGGTCTGAATCAAGAACGCTCACGTCAATTCCGGCTTCTTTCAATTTTTTCTTCTCTGCACGAACGTTTCGTTTAAACTCTTTGAGCATTTCAATCTGATATTCTTTATCAGCGATTAAATCCATTTTTTCATCAATAGTGAAAGAATTCCACCATTTTTCAAATTTCTTTGTAGACTTCACCGCTCTTGCAGTACGCTGTTCGGGGGTCAAAGAATTTATAAACTCAGACAGACCTTTTCTGATTTTGTTGCCTACCAAATCAGAATACCCGTCACGTGTGTACCTCAAAGACTGCATATACCCTGCATCAGGCGATTTTATACCGAGTGCAGAGAGAGTAGATGTTCTTACCAACGGCAAATCCGGATTTTTTCTTTTAGCATAAACTTTGAAATCCTCAATTAAATCGTTTTCTAAATCCTGATTAATTTCATCAATAGTTTTTGTTTCTAGGAATACTTTTTTCACAAGATAAACAGTCAAATCTTCACCTGATTTCAAAACCCCGTTTTCGTAGAGTTCTGACATTTCGTTTGCGTAATACAGCAAACCTTTTTTCGACTTTGACTCTGAAACCTCTTTCAAATCCGCAAACAAAGGCTCTTCTGACGGAGGGAAAAGTTTTTTAATATCCGCAACGGTATCAGCATCTTCTAACTTTGCAAAAGCATAATATTGAGCCTCTAATGGGGTTATCGCCTCTCTGTTTTGCATAGGTTCAACAAGATTTCTAACCCGAATTGGCATTCTGTCCTTATTTTCGTTAAAGAAACGGTTCATACCCTTATCAACACGAGCACCGAAACTCAACAAATAATCGTTAAACTGATTTCTCAATTCCATTGGTTTTGTGGAAGTTTCTGGGGTTTGTTCTTTGTTTTGTTCTTTATTTTTTAATTTTAGGGGATGTATATATGCGGAATTAACTGCTGAAATTTTCATACTATAATACTACCTTTCATATAAGTTAGAAAACAACTAATCGCAAAAATTTGCTAAAAAGCCTGATTTTCAGAAGGATTTTTTAAAATATTTTAACAATTTAACGTTTTACAACAACGATATCACCGCGTTTTACCTGAGCGGAAAGATATTTAATCACATCATTATCCATTCTCATACAGCCTTTAGAAGCGTAAGTTCCGATACTGTCAGGGTTTCTGTTCCCGTGGATAAATTCCCCGCACGAACTTCTTTCACCTGTTTCAACGTCCAATTTGTCAAGAATTATAATTTTCGGACCATAATCACGAGGATTTCTGCGTCTTTTGCTTCCGTATGGAGCATTAGAATAAGGGTAAGTTTCAACGTGTGAAACAATTCTTGCACCCGTATGAGTAGGAGTTGACAGTTTTCCGCTGGCAATCGAAAAGGCTTCAAGCGGTTCACCTTCTTCGTCATAATGATAGAGAATATTTTTCGACACATCAACAACTATTACAGCCGTTTTGCGTTCGCCTGCAATGTAAATATGCGGATTAGGAGCGTTTTTCAACACAGATTTCTCACTCGTCCCTGACGGCGGAATGTTCTTCTCTACAAGTTCAAACCTGTCACCCGCCCGTTCTTTTTCGACAGATAACTGTGCATTGCCTGACATCGGCGTCATTAACAATGTGCCTGCCGCAAGTCCTATTCCTATTGTTTTTGTAAATCCTTTAAATGGGTAAATCTTTATCATATATACATATTAAAACACAAAAAAAATATTTTTTGCCAGTAAGCAAGCAGAATTTGACAATCTGACAAAAATTAAACTCACATAACATTATGGAGTCTTAACATTTTTGCTATTATTTTCTTTTTATGTATAATGATATTGTAAGTAAGTAAAAAATTTTACAAAAAGGGATATAGAAGGTATTAATATATGACAGTTCAAGATTGGTTTGAAAAGCGTAAAGAGGCACAAATTCAAAGAAGAGCCCTTGAAGCGCGTGTTGAAGTTGAAGCAAACCCTGA
>CAMAGQ010000139.1 GCA_945833895.1 uncultured bacterium | reverse complement strand
GCTAAACACAGTTTAACACGAATATAGGAATTAATACAGAGATAAAAAAGGACTTGCTCCAAGAAATCTTAGCAATATAGAAACCGGACGATGCTTTCCTTCTCCTGATAATCTCGAGAAAATTTCAGTTGTTTTGAATTGTAAATTGAAGGACTTGTTTGATTTCGACCACCAACAAAATTCGACTAATTTGTACGATGACATCAATCAGCGTTTAAACAATGTCAGCCGTGAAAAATTACAAGATCTCTATAAAATCATTAAAGTTATGACGGACGTTTAATTTTACTCTTTATTTGAAATAATCACAAATTAACTTTTCCTGTTTTGGCAGCAAATGTTTTATTCGATTAATAAGCGATTTGTTTTTTAAATCTTCAAGTTGTTTCGTCAAAATTGCTTTTTCAATTAGTATTTTATTGTATAAATCAGAGCAGACCTCACTCTTATCAATATGTTCTTTTAGTTTAGACAGTTGTATTTCTTTATCTTTTATTGAAGAAATAATGTTTTCTCTTTTCACTTTACTTAAACCTCTTAAATATCACATGATAAGAATAAACTTTCCAGTCAAATTTAAAATCAACTTTTTAGGTGATTTTAAACTAAACAGGCAATAAATCATACTCATAGCCGAGTTTTAGTGCTTCAATATTTTTTGGAATAAGATGCTTTCTGTGTGCCGGAATGACGTTCTCCAGAGCCTTTTCCAGCGTTTGAGTGCTGATAATTTTGCTTACCTTTGAAACAATTCCTAATGCAAGTATATTAGACATCTTTATGTTGCCAAGCTTTTCTTGTGCAAGGTCTGTAATCGGTGCAAATACGTAATTGATATCATTTCTGAGTTTTTCAATTTTTGCAAGTGATGAATTTACGATGATTGTACCGCCTTTTTTAACGTGAGATGTAAATCTGTCAAAAGATGCCTGATTTAATACTACAATACAATCCGCAGTTGATTTTTGTACCGCACTAACTTCTTCATCTGCACAAACAACCGTACAGTTTACTGTTCCGCCTCTCATCTCTGCACCGTATGAAGGATACCAAGTTACCTGTTTATTATCAAGCATGAATCCGTTTGCAAGAACTTCTCCGGCTAATAATACGCCCTGACCGCCAAATCCTGCTATTATAAAATCTTTTTCCATAATCATATCCTTATTTAATTTCTGCTGTTATATCTTTGTAAATTCCCGGTTTGAATATTGCTGACATTTCGTTTCTTACATGTTCGTGAGATTGTTCAGGTGTCATTCTCCAGTTTGTCGGACAGCCTGAAAGTATTTCAACAAAGCCAAATCCAAGCCCTTTCAGTTGAACTTCGAATGCTTTTTTGATAGCCTGTTTTGCTTTTTTTATGTTAGCAACAGAATCCAAAGAAACTCTGGCACTGAATGCTGTTCCGTCACAAAGTGCAATATGTTCCGCTATTTTTATCGGATAACCGTAGTATTCAACGTTTCTTCCTGTCGGAGAAGTTGTTGTAACCTGTCCGAGCATCGTTGTAGGGCCTAATTGACCGCCTGTCATGCCGTAAGTCGTATTGTTAATACAAATGGCTGATATTTTTTCACCTCTAAGTGCTGCGTGAATGCTTTCAGCAAGTCCGATTGAGGCAAAATCGCCGTCACCTTGATAGGTGAATACAAATTTATCAGGTCTTGCTCTTTTTATGCCTGTTGCCTCTGCAATCGCTCTTCCGTGAGGTGCTTCAAGTGCATCTATATTCAAAAAGTCATAAATTGTAACCGAACAACCTATGGCTGCCGCAATAATCGCATTTTCTTGAAGTCCCAATTCCTCAAGAACCTCGGCGACTAATCTTATCGCAACTCCGTGGTCACAGCCCGGACAAAATGTGTATTTAAAATCTTTCCTGAATGTGTCAGGTACTTTGAAAACTTGTGTTGCCATTATATTAACTCCTCAATTCTTGAAACGATTTCTTCAGGTGAAGGTGGTGTTCCTACCCCTTTGTTAATCAATTCAACAGGAACTTTACCGTTAACAGCCAGTCTTATGTCGTCAACCATTTGTCCCATATTTACTTCAACTGATATTATTTTCTTTACGCTTTGTGCAAGTTCTTGTAGTCGTTTATTCGGGAACGGGAATAAGGTTATCGGTCTGAGAGTTCCGACTTTTAAGCCTTTTTCACGGCAAATTTTTGCTGCCGTTCTCACGTTTCTTGCGGTTGAACCAAAACTTACAAGTAAGATGTCTGCGTCTTTGGTATTTTGTTCTTCCCATTCTGTTTCGTTTTCTTCTATCAATTTGTATTTTGCAAAAAGTCTGTCTAAGAATTTACATTGATTATCCGCTAACGGAGCATAAGAACGTATAATTCTGCCATCTCTGCCTTTTGCACCCGTTAAACACCAAGAAGAATTATCAACTTCAGGGTACGGGTATTCTTTAAATTCAAGAGGTTCCATCATTTGACCTAACAACCCGTCAGCAAGAAGGATTGTCGGGTTTTTGTATTTATGAGCGAGATAGAAGGCTTTTTGAGTAAGGTCAAAACATTCCTGAACGGTTGACGGAGCAAGAACAAGAGTTCTGTAGTCGCCGTTTCCGCCACCTCTTGTTGATTGAATGTAATCACCTTGTGAAGGGTAGATGTTTCCTAATCCCGGGCCGCCTCTCATTACGCTTACCAGTACAACCGGAAGTTCATCGGAACAAGCGTAAGACAGGGCTTCCTGCATAAGAGAAACAGCACAGGAAGATGAAGAAGTCATTGCTTTTACACCTGTTGAGCACGCTCCCATAACCATATTGATTGCGGCAAGTTCACTTTCTGCGGAAACGTAGCCTCTTCCGAGTTCCTGCATTTTTCCGCTCATAAACTCTCCGATTTCACTCTGCGGTGTAATCGGATATCCGAAATAACATTGGCATCCTGACATTACAGCCGCATTTGCTATTGCATAATTGCCTTTCATAAGGACTTTTTTATTTGTTATAGTTTCTACTGCCATAATTATCCCCTATAAACTTCCGTTATCGCTAAATCCGGACATCTGGTTGCACACATTGCACATCCTAAACATTCGTTATTTTCATCGCAAAATTCAACTACGTGATTTCCCAGTGAATTTGTCTTTTCACTAACTCTAATTAATTTCTTAGGACATTCTTTGATACATAAATAGCATGCCTTGCATCTGTCCCCGTTAATTACAATGTGGCTCATAATCTTCCTCTTTCAATTATTCTCCCCTGTATCATAACACTAATAAAACTTTCATAGTAGAAAATCTTAACATTTGTAATAATTACCGTAAAATAATTTTACTTAAAGTTCTGAACTTGCTAAGATTAAAATGTAGGGATATAGTTTAAGGATATGTGAATGGCTCAAGAAATAGATTTAATCTTTGAAACATTGAGGGAGATAAAAAAAGCAAATGCCAACAGCAGCGAGAGTTTTGAAAGACTTTTAACAGGCATTGTAAGTAAGTTGGAACAAGTTGACAAGAATGCGATGTCAACCGAGTTTATAAAGTCGTATATGGCTGAGATTTCTAAAGGTGCGGACGAACGCTATAACGTTGCACTGACCAAGTTTTCGGATTTGGAAAAAGCTTTGAAAGCAATTTTTAACGGTCTTGATGAGCATGTAAAAACTAAGGAGCTTAAAGAGTTATTTGATATCTTTTCAACAAACATGACTGCCGCTTATTCCGAAATTCGTCAGCAAAGAGCGATACTTTCAGGGCTTGAAGGCAAAATTTCCGAAATGGCTTCAAACAAATCCGATAAAGAAGATATTTTAAGAACTATAACTTTACTCAGAAATGATTTTGAAAATCTTAATCATAGTTATAAATTCACAATCGATAGTGTAAGTACGGAGTTGAAAAATATTCTTAACGGAATTATTCAAACCGACCAAACATCGATAAATCAACAGTTGGCAGAACAGTCAGCGGGGATTCAAAAAACTGTTTCCGATATATATAATTACCTATCAGGAATTGAAAAAAGAGATGTTCAGTTAGAATTGTTGTTGAACAAACTTGCGACTGAAGAACGTTTGAAGTTTACTCAAGAGGTTATTGATTCTATCGTTAAACGCATTGAGGAAATACTCCTGAGGCTTTCAGATACGGCTGAAAGAAATGATATCAAAGAAGTGCTTGCTTCAACAGATGCCATTAAACAGCAGTTTGATGAATATGTAACAAAAG
>CAMAGQ010000138.1 GCA_945833895.1 uncultured bacterium | reverse complement strand
TTTGAAATACATTTGGTGTAAAGTTGTATATAAATCCCAAAATTTTACACTTGCAATAAAAATTTTACGTAATAAAATATCAAGCGAACCCCGAAAGGTTTTTGAAATTTAAACAATTAAAGGTTATTTTACCGAGCAGAATTAGTTAGGTATTCTTTGGATTGGGGACTAACACGGGGTCAAACGTTTATCACCGAAAATAAATAGATAGGAAAAGGAGATTTGAAATGGCAGAAGAAGCAAGAGATTGTATTGCCCCTAGTGAAGTTGCACACGGTTTTTCAGAAAAAGTTATGCCCATCAAAGCTAGTTACAGAAAATCAAAAATGTTCGTTTTGGCAATTGCAGCGGGTGCTTTTATCGCATTTGGTGCTCAGGTTAGTTTGACAGTATCATCAGGAGTTGCGGGAACTCTAGGCTGGGGAGTTTCTAAACTCATTGGAGCAATGGTTTTCACAGCAGGTCTTATGATGGTTGTATTAACAGGTGCGGAATTATTTACAGGGAACGTTATGATGATGTTTTCTGTTCTGGAAAAGAGAATTTCATGGTTAAGATTATTGAGAAGTTGGTCTATTGTTTATGTGGGAAACTTCGTCGGCTCAATTCTATTGGCATTGCTTGTATTTGGTGCCGCATTATACCAAAATAACGGTTTTGACGTCGGTGTGAATACATTAACAAACGCTCACATGAAAGTGAATTTAACCTTTGTTGAAGCCTTTTCAAGAGGTATTTTGTGTAACTGGCTTGTATGTCTTGCTGTTTGGATGGCTACAAGTTCAAAAAGAGTTATCGGTAAGATTTTTGCAATTTTCTTCCCTATAATGACTTTCGTTGCATCAGGTTATGAACACAGCGTTGCGAATATGTTCTTTATCCCGAGCGGATTATTCATGAAACACGTACCTCAAGTAGTTGCGGCATCAAATCTTGGTTCGGGGCTTGAATCCTTAACCTGGGGGCATTTCTTCCTGCACAACTTGCTGCCTGTAACTCTAGGTAATATTGTCGGAGCATTAATTTTTGTTGTATTATTGTTCTGGATTGCATATCTTAAAGACGATCACAACAACTAAAAAATATTAATAAATAAGAAGTTGTCGGTTATTTCGGGGACTTCTTATTTTTCCCCAATAAAACAAATGAAAAAGATTTTATTTATTATAATTTTAATACTACTAAACGCTCCGCTTGCATATTCGCAGGATGAAGTTACTTTGGAATTTGACAATACATTTACAAAACATACCCTGAATACAACAGAGCAAGAAAATTCCAACCCAAAAATCGAAAATAAAATTGCAATAAAGGAAACTGATATTGAAAAAATACGAATTCCGACAGCACCGGAAATTTCAAATCCGACAACGGAACATTCAAGATTTTTCAATAGTTTTTCAAATACCGCAAAAGATATCTACAAATTAAAAATAGAAAACACGGATGTTCCTTCAAGTTTGTTAGAAGAGCAATTAACCAAACATTTTGAATCAGGCCCTGTAGATAGCGTACATGTTTGGACAGCACTTCAAATGAACTCAACAACAAACATTCCTGAAGTTGGCGACACCGATACAAGATTTAACGTTAACCTAATCAACGTACTTATCGATACAAAAATGAAAGGCGGAAAAGATAATTTCAGATTAATGCTTGACCCGACGCACCGCCACTCACCGTTTTTGCAATCATTTATTCAAGATGCCTACTACGAAACAAAAAGAATTCCGCATCACACATTACTAGTCGGAAATTCTCGTCCGGGGGTAGGTTATGAAGGTGCTCAATCACCTTATACACTGCCATTGGCAAGCCGTTCACAAATATCAAGGAACTTTGCCAACATAAGAAAAGTCGGAGTCAGATTAAAGGGGAATTATTCACTTCTTGATTACGATTTTGGCGGCTACAGTTCGGATACAAAGTTCACCGAATTTATGCCGGGGGTAGAATTTGACGGCTGGGTTAACCTCAAACCGCTTGGCAAAACTGACGGCAGATACGGAAAATTAACAACCGGAGGCGGTATTGTTTCAGGGAAAAGAAACTCCGTTGATTATTTTGTCGGAAGTGCTTATGTTGGTTATACATATAAAAAATTCTGGACAAGAATGGAATACGGCACAACTGACGGCTCTAACGGGGGCGACGGTTTAACCAAAAAACGCAGACAGGGCTGGTATGTCACACTTGGTTATCACCTTACGAAAAAACTTGAACTCATAGCCCGCTATGATGAATTTGACCCCGATAAAACCAAAAGAAATAACAATCAAAGAGAATACACGGCAGGCATGAACTACTATCTGAAAGGTCAGGCTTTTAAGGTATTTTTAAATTACGTGTTCTGCCAAAACGAAGCAAAAAAAGACAGCCACCGAATTATTATCGGCAGCCAAATTATATTATAAAAATTTTAACTATGATTACACGGGGGCGTTCCAGTAGTCTTTACTAAAGTCAAATATCTCCAGCATTTTACCTATTGCAACTTTATCTCCGCTTGCAAAAACTTCAGAGGTGCTGTCATACCCGTTCAAACTCAGCCAATTCCCTACATACTGCTGAACCCTCCATATCTCAAGTTCATTCATAAACCAGCCGTCTTTGGAATATATTCGCTCTATTCTTCCATCCCCGACTTCACCTCCGTCAAAATAATTCGCTATCTCTATCCCGTTGACCTCTTTCCCCGATTTCAAATTCTTATACATACTGTCTTTTACTATCCTTAAGCCCTTAATCCCATCTGCTATAAGTCCGTCATCACCCACCTCAACGTCAAAGACAAAACGTATCTTTCGAAAATTTTCACCAACTACCAACACATCATTGCCGCCCTTATCGCTGATTTTTGTTAAAATCCCCAAACTTTTGACCTCAAATCTATCATCTCCCGTTCCACTGCTTATTTCACCACTTTTGCTTACTTCAACAAAGTTATTCCCTTCTCCGACATCTACAAATCCGTTTGCACCTTTCAGATATACTAAATCGTCGTCATCTCCACACAAAACAGTACCGTATGAGGAATTTAATATAACAGTATTTTTGCCGTTTCCTGTTTTTACAACCGCTGATTTTTTATTCGTTGTATTGATTAAATTTCCGACACCGTCTTTTCCGTTATATGAATATATTCCATTAGGAAGTATTTCGCCCGTAACAAGCATTTCTGACATATTAACTTTATCATCATCTGTTTGAACTCCGCCACCTATTAAATATTCAACATTCTTTGTTTTGAAATAATTTACTATTGTAATTTTATCGTCTTTTGAATATTTTATTTCCAGATTATTTCCAACTTTATCATAAACCAAATCCTTACTGCTGACTCCGTTTATTTTTATATTCGCAACGCCCTTTTTATCCGGATAAATATTATCTTTCCCGTCGCCAATACTGAATACTATATCGTTATTTCCGCTGCCGCCATAAATTTTATCATTACCGACACCGCCATTTATATAATCATCTCCACTGCCGCCGTATATAGTATCGTTGCCCTGTTCTCCATACAATTTATCATTTCCGCTATCACCGTACAGTTTATCGTTATGGTTTCCACCATATATAACATCGTCACAGCCTCCGCCAAGCAACACGTCATTTAGTTCTCCGCCGATTATAACATCTTTTATACTACTGCCTTTTATTTTATTTCGTTTATCTGATTTTCCATTATATTTTAATACGGCTTCTTCGAGCAGGTTATATTTATTTATATCTTCTGACACTTGAAAATATTTTACAGAGGATTTTGAAGGATTTTTTAGGTAGTTAGATATTGTTATACTATTTTTATAATTTCCTAAAGAATCTTTTTCACCATAGTTTATTATTAAGTTTTTGCCTGAATTTTTATAATTTATACTTTCTTTTTCTATTCCGTCTATATAGATTAAGTCTTCGCCTTTGCCTGAATATACGGTATCGTAACCGCTTGTTTGGTTAAATTCAAATCTATTATTATCATACTGACCGTACAGTTTATCGTTACCCTCACCGCCATCTACTATGTCGTTTCCACGTCCACCATATATCGTATCATTTCCCGCTCCGCCAAGTATTGTATCGTTACCTTTACCTGCTTTTATTTTATCTTTTACATCTGTTCCGATAACTTTTGTATTATACTCGGTTGTTGTATATATTTTCTGTACAGCCTTTTGAAGTTTTGTATAACCATATAGAAAAGCAT
>CAMAGQ010000137.1 GCA_945833895.1 uncultured bacterium | reverse complement strand
GAATATTTTAAAAATATTAAATATTTAATCGTTGATGATGCCGATGAATGCACTCCGATTTGTATTGATTTTATTGAATATTTGTCAAAACAACTGGAGGAAGAGTTTATTGCTATTGATAAATTAGGCTCTTCAAGGTGCGGATATTTGAGTGCTGATAAAAACAACTATCAAAAACTCAAAACATTTTTCGGGGATGAATTTATTACTGCAAAAGAACCTGTCGAAATTTCGCTGACTGCAAATGAATTATACAAAAATGTTTGTCATTACGAATGCAATTTATTGAAAAACTTTACACACACTTCTTTTGCAAAACGCTCCGCTATGGTTGAAGAGGTTGCAAACAAAATCGCGGAATTGCTGCAAAACAAAGTAAAACCTTGCGAAATTTCTATCGTTTCGCCGGTAATTGACGACATGTTGAAATTTTCACTTAGAGAAAGTTTGAAATCAAACATCAATCTGTTGTATCTTTCAGGCAGTGAAAAACTTATACAAAACAAACTTGTTCAGGCGGCGATTACGATTTTGAAACTAAATACCGACCTGAAAAAGGTTCTAACTTCTTCCGATATAAAAATAATTCTGTCCGAAATTCTTCAAATCCCGATAAAATACTGCGAAGATATCTTTGAACATTTTGATAACTGTAAACAACTTCCCGAGCACGAATTTGCCGATGAAGAATACAATGCAAAATATAAAAACCTTCTTGAAGTTTTGAATATGGTTGAAGGTTCAACCTTTAAAATTTCAGAACTTGTCATAATGATATATAATGAGGTTTTGGCTGAGAGAAATTATACAAAAGAAGAGATTAACAAGTTCAATTTCTTTATTAAACAATTGATAGATTTTGAAAATGTTTTCGGGGAAGATTTTAACAAAAGAAAAGTCGATATAATTCTGCAAATAGAAAACTCTGTTATTGCCGAAAACCCGTATTCGGTTTTGAATATTGAGCAAAATGACATAGTCGTTTCTACTCCGCAAAAAATTATCGATAGTCACATAAGGTCAAAATACCGTTTCTGGCTGGATGTTTCAAATTCGGCATGGATAAAAAGCGACACTGGACCGTTATACAATGCGTGGGTATTTCAAAAAGACTGGTCAAAAAGCGAATACACAATTGAAGATAATATAAATCTGTCAAGAGATAAAAACGCTCGAGTATTGAGAAAATTAACACTCGGGGTTTCGGAAAAGAACTTCTGTTATTCAAGTTTATTTGATTCCAACGGGGTTGAAAACTATGGCGGAATTGAAAATTACATTATCGTAAAAAATGATGAATTATCGGAAGATGAAACAAAAGAACAGACATTCAAAATCACACCAAGAGATGACCAAAAACCTGTCCTTGACTATAAACAAGGCTTTATGGGAATTTCAGCCGTACCCGGAGCGGGAAAAACAACGATTTTGCTTGCACTTATAATAAAACTTCTTGAGCGTGGAATTACCCCTGAGAAAATTTTTGTTTTAACCTACATGGATTCTGCGGCAAGAAATTTCAGAGAAAGAATTAAAACAGTACGCAAAAATTCCTCAAAACTTCCAAATATAAGCACAATCCACGGGCTTGCACTCAGAATTTTAAAAGAAAACGGAAACTTTGAACGACTTGGATTGTCCGGTGATTTTGAGATTTGTGACGATTCTCAAAGAAGCCGTATTCTTAGAGAAATATCAACAAAATTACATCTGGAACAAAAAACAGCGGAAGAATTTGACAGGGGAGTTTCGGTTTTCAAAATCGGCGGCGGTAATTTTTCCGATGTTATCACCGACAAAAAACTCAAAAGTTTTGAACTGTATTTCAAATTATATCAAGAAAACCTCAAAGAATTTAACCTGATTGATTATGACGATATGCTCACAGGTGCTGTAAGGCTGTTAAAAGAAAATCCCGATATCCTGAGTTATTATCAAAATATTTGTGAATACATTATTGAAGACGAAGCACAGGATTCTTCAAAAGTTCAGCAGGATTTGATAATGCTGCTTTCCGGGAAAAACAAAAACGTTATAAGGTGCGGAGATGTAAACCAGTCAATTACGGCAACATTTTCAAACGCAGATGTCGAAGGGTTCAGGCAGTTTATCACGGGAAATTACAATGTCAGCATGAACTGTTCCCAACGCTGTACCGAAGGGGTTTGGAAGTTCGCAAATAAACTTGTGCAAACTTCTCTTAATATGCCTGACACTAAAAATTCATTCTTTGAAATGTATATGCAGCCTGTTGTCGGCAAAAATCCTGACCCTATGGGCAGTTCTCCTGCTGTTGTCGGTGAGATTTTTAAAAGCAGTATTGATGAGAAAAATTTTGTGCTGAATACGATAAAATCAACTCTTGCAAAACATCCTGATTACACGGTAGGAATACTTTTGAGAAATAATTATCAGGTCGCAGCGTGGCAAAATCTAATCGAAAACAGCGGTCTGAAAGTCATTACCAGAAACCAGTGCCTTGAACAGAAAACGGTATTCAAAGTCGTTTTTGCGGTTATGAAAATGATTCTTGAACCGTTCAATAACGAAATTGTAGCATCTTGTTATGAAATTCTTTCGGATGCTGGGTTTTATAAACGCGGACTTGATGCCGAAATAAGAAAGTATGAATCTCCGTTCATCCGTATAAATTCGGACAATATCGAGAATTTTGAACTGGAAAAATTCTACTGGGATTTGAACTATTTTGTTTCGCTTTGCTACCTGACACCGGATGAACTTGTGCTGAAAATCGGTATGAATTATTTCAAAAACGAAATCGAAAAATCAAATATTTACCTGATTTCAACGCTTGTAAAACGAATTTGCATAAAAACAAACTCGCTTGAATATACGGTAAATCGCCTTGCAGAATTGTCGAAAAAACCTAACCTCAGCGGGTTTAAGTTCTTCTCGGAAGAAGATGAAGGTGACAAAAAATATATTGCGGGTAAAATTCAAATAATGACTATGCACAAATCAAAAGGAGATGAGTTTAATATCGTTTTTATGCCTGAAATGACCGAAAAAAACTTACCGCTTTCAATAAATTCAATAAACCTCAAATCTTCAGAATTTATTGAATCGGTGAAAAAATTAAACCCGAATTACAAAACAAAATCACAGTATGAATTAAAGCAAGAAATTTTGTCAGAAAACTTAAGACTGCTTTACGTTGCAATAACCAGAGCAAAAAACAAACTCTGCATAACGACTTCATCAATGACAAAAAACAGATTTAACAAGGAACAAAAGCAAGAGGCAAGCAGTATTTTCAGAAATTTATTAGGAGTGAGTGCAGATTATGAATAGTTTTTCTCCAAATATGTTAAAGACCTACCAAATGTGTCCGAAGAAATATTTCTATAAATTTGTCGAAAAAATAAATGTTCCGACATCTTTTCTCAAGTTTGAACAGGGTAAAAAAATCCACGCTCTTGCAAACTATTACCTGCAAGGGATAAATATTTCCCGTATAGAAACAGCATTATCGGAAACCGAAACACACCTCTGGCAATCACTTCTGCACAATCCGTTTTTTCAGAAAAATTGCTACAAATCAGAATATCCGCTAAGTTGCAGGGTCGGGGATTACTGGGTCGGCGGAAGGCTTGATGCTGTTGTTAAAGATGATGAAAAATATTATATTCTTGACTATAAAACAGGTGCTGTGCCTAAAAATCCAGAGTATGACTGCCAAACAATGATATATTTGTTGTGCTTGGACGTTTTGCTAAAACCTGAAACTCCGCCTGCGTTTGTGTATATTGATGTTAAAAATACAAAAAACTACGTAATTGAATTTAACCAAACACTAAAAAAAGAATATATAGAATGCCTGAGTTCAATCTGTAAAAAAATAGAAAACGATACAATATTTAAGTGTAACCGGTCAAACTGCGAATTCTGCGAATATTCCAAATTCTGCAAAGGATAATAGAGTTTAAACCCTCTCCCGAATTTCTAAATTTACTACCGTTCATTAAGAAGTTCAACCCTCAGCCATACGGCACGCAGCCTCACTCGGCTCACAAGTTCGCCGGTTCGGCTAGTGTTCCAGAGGGTGAGGGTTAATGTGTTCTTTCCCTCTCCCCCGTCTGGGGAGGGCTGGGGTGAGGGGGAAATTTTAACTACTTCAACTCCTTCACGCAAAATAGCAGCACAAGTCATTAATTGTAACAAAATGTAACAGCCATCCTTCAAAATATTAAAGAAACCTTTCACACTTG
>CAMAGQ010000136.1 GCA_945833895.1 uncultured bacterium | reverse complement strand
CAGATAGAATAAAATATTTTATTGTCGGTTTGGTAAAACCGACCTACACAACTCAATCCTCATTAATATCTTGCTCAGAATGACGGTATTCTATACTTTTACCCCCGAAAGATGACAATAGAACCATATCATAATAGTTTCGGGTTACCTATTACTAAATGTGCAATATAAAAACCTTTATCTGACATACCTCTATTGAATAAAAACTGAGTTTAAATTGATATGTTCCACGTTTGAAAAACTTCTTCCTCCGCTGAAGAACTATCAAACAATATTTAACTCAGAAGTTCGTCAAAAAAAGATTTCAACAGTTTAATTTTTTCGCTTCCGATTGCGTTGAAGGTAATTTCACCGTTTATTAACTTCAAATGAAAAACCGCTTCCTGAAAAAGTACCATTTTGGAATTCATAAAAAATATAACCTGAGGTTTCTTTTCTTCAACCCTATAGTCCTCAATTTCAGAAAATTTGACATTGATGTCGTTGATTTGGATAGAATTATCAAGAATTTTTATGACATCTTTATATTTAAGTTTTTTCAAAATCATAAATCGCGGCAGGTAAATAAGTGAAAACAAAACGACACCGATAAGTGATGCCGGCAGGGAAATTCTATGCAGAAAATAGAGGTATAGAATAAAGACGATAACGAGCAGATAAAATCCCACAATTCCCAGAACTATCATCATCGGGCTTTCATCAGTATTTTTATAATTACAGTTCTTCATTCATACTCCATTCTATTTGTTTTATTATTGTTTTTCATTATTATCAAAGTGTTTTACACCGTATTCATCCATTAGTTTGTTCTTTTTGTAAGATGAAACAGCTGCACCTATACCTATCCCGCTTAGCATTCCTACGATAATTCCGGCAGGAAACCAGAATTTATTATTCATGTGAAACCCGACAAATCCGCCAAATAGCGTTGAAATAACTACTGATAGCAAAGTGGTTTTCTTTAATTTAGCCGATTGTTCGTTATATTTTGCCACGAATTCATCCGCCTTTGATTTTTGGATTTCATAACTTGGCATATATTCAGGTTTAGAATTTCCTTTTTTAAAATTCAAACGCACACGCGTATTATCAATATTTTGTCCTATTTCTAATCTCATAGTGCTATCTTAACTCTTCTTATTAAATCTTGAAATTATCTTACTTTCGCAAAAATTTTGCCTTTAATCTATTATACAACTCTCCTGCATATTCCATTTTAAATAATAAATTCAACGGAACATATACAGCCATACAGATAATTGCAATTAGTGTAATTTTTATTATTTCAATAGAAACTTCGCTTGGAATATGTACGAATTTATCAAATTCGACAGCACATAACCAGCAAACCGCTAATGTGATAATACCTGAAATTATCATTTTTAACAAGTTTATGAACAAAGATTTATAATCCATTTTTATTTTACGGTTGATAAATATCCCGAGGATAACCGCATTAAATAGGGTTACAAAAGATGTTGAAAGGGTAATTCCTCCGATACCGAAGTGCATTTTTGAAATGAGTACCCAGTTTAATAACAATTTTAGAACAATAGAAGAAAATGCGACCAAAAACGGGGTTTTTGAGTCGTTAAACGAATAGTAAACCCTTGTGATTGAATCTCTAAACACGTATGGAATTATTGAAACCGACAAGAACCACAGGGCTTCTGCGACCATAAAAGATGCTGTTTCATCAAACTCACCACGTTCAAAAACAAGTTTAACGGCATCAAGTCCGACGGTTAAAATTCCTATAATAATAGGAATAGCGGCAAAGAACAAAACTCCGACACCTTTATTAAAGTAATTTTTTATTCCGTCATAATCTTTATCTGCAACAAGTTTTGCAAAGATAGGAAACAGCGGAACTAAAAACGCCGTAACAAGTATCCCTACAGGAAACTGAAAAACTCGGTTAGCGTAGCCTATTGCAGTCCAAGCACCCTCTGAGATTGAGGAGGTGAAGAACATATCAACGTATATATGAATTTGCCCGACAGTTGAACTCAACACCGCTGGAAACAGAAGTTCGCAGATTTCATTAAAGTGCGGATTGTTACGAAATTCAAATACGGGTTTAAGCCTGTAACCGAGTTTTCGCACATTCGGATACTGTATAACCCATTGCAAGATTGCACCGATTGTCGTTGCCCAGGCTAGTGCGTAACCCTTATTATCACTTGGCACAAGTACCGCAATGATAATTATTGCAAGGCTCATTACTATCGGGGACAAATTCGGCAACATAAATTGTTTATAGATAATCAGCAATCCGTAGTAAATCCCGACAATTCCGCCGATTAAAAGCAAAGGGGTCATAATCCGCAAGTGTTCGGCTGCAAGTGTAACCATTTGAACCGAAGAGTCGCCTGAAATTATCAATCCCATTATTTGTTTCGGAAATAAAAATATTATAATCGACAACACTACAAAACAAATAATTGTAGCGTTCATAAAAGTTGAATATAATCTGTTAACCTCTTCTGACGGTTTTTCATTAATATTCGGGATTAATTTTGAAAAAATCGCAACTGTTGCACTGTGAAAAGGCCCGCCAACTCCGCCAAGCAGGATTAAAGATAGTGATAAAATCTGGTAAGCATAATAATAGGCGTCTGATACCATTGAAGCACCGTAATAGTTAGCAATGACAATATCACGCACAAACCCGATAAGTTTACTCACAATCGTTACTACAGCAATCAGCCACGCTGCTTTCAATACCCCGGGGGTTTTGTTATCTTTAATTATATCTTTTTCCATAACCTAATTATCAACCATTTCTATATATATTCTTAATCCCTTATTTTTACTTTGTGAACTCGGATATTTTAAGTTTACGGTATTCATACCCCTATGTAAACTACCCGATAAATCCAGAGTATTATATCTGCCTGAAGTGTCAAGATTTACAACCTCTTCGACCCCATTTACAGAAAGTTCTACGCTTGATACTTTATATTTATTATCAATAACAAGTACTGCTTTCCCGTTTTTAGAGTAAAAACTTTGACTGACTGACATTTGTGACGGGTTTGCAGACAGAATAAACGGTTCTGTACCGAGTGTTATGTTTGAATAGTAGTGTTTTAGGATTTCATCATAAGTTTTGTGCAAGGTTTTTGCCATATAACCTGCACCGTACTGGCTTAAACCGACCCCATGCCCGTAGCCTCCGCCATAAGCCTTGATGTAGATTAAATCACCTTCGTCGTTGTATTCGTGTTCAAAAACCACATTCGCACTTGGCAAAGCCTTGCCGTCTTTTGTAAGTAAACGTCTTATAACAAGTTCTTTTTGTACAAGGTAATCTCCGCAGTCTGTTTGGATTTCAAGTTCCATAATTTTTCCGGAAACTCCACGCTTTAAAACATTCAACTTCTTTATTATACCGATTGTTTCACCTTTTTGAACCGCAGGTTGAACAAATCCTGTTGCACTTTGTGTAGCAATATTATTCTGAATTGCGTCTTGAATTTCCTGACCGTTCCACTCTCTTGTCCAACGGTAATATGAAGAATTTACGTCAAAAGACTTCGGTTTTAACTTATAAAAATCCGTCGCATCTTCTTCGTTATTAAGAACAGGAGTTGAAGGGTCATCAGGAACACCTTTCAAATACTGTTTTGCAGGAGCGGGAAATTTCTTTGTTACTGGGTCTGAAAAAGCATTTTCGTAACTTTCGGTATAACCGCCTGCGGTTGAAGAATACTGAGCAAGGATTAAATCCCAACCGTAGAGTGCGACTGTTCCCGAGGTTTCAAACACAGCTTGGTTAGACAGTTCTTTTTCGGTGTTCGCCCCAAAATAAACCTGACTGGCAACTGAATCAACAACATCATAATGTTGATTAGCCTTTACCCGTGGGGATAATACATAATTTCTTGCCGCAACTGCCTGAGCCTTCAATGCTTCTAACCCGAAAGATACAGGCATTTCGTTCGGAACAACTCCTCTCAAATACTGTTCAAGTTCCAGAGAATTTACAATATAAAAACTTCCGCCCTTTCCTGTTGAAATCAGTTCAATTTGATTGCGGTAAATCGCATCTTTACCCGCTCGTTTCAAATCTTTTACCCCGATACAGCCAAAATCTGCCTTTAGGATAATCGGGCCTGAAACTTTTTCAATAACGTTTTCGTCTTTATCAGTCAGGACAAAAATATTCCCGACCATTGTAACATTTATCAAGTCATCGGAATTATACGTTCCGATATAGGTTTTGTTATTGTACAACTCAAAATCGCCCGTGCCGTATAATAC
>CAMAGQ010000135.1 GCA_945833895.1 uncultured bacterium | reverse complement strand
TTTATAAACATAATTAAAAACAAGAGTTTGTCTTAAATAGTCAAAATCACGTAACTCAAGCGTTTTTTTGAGTAATTTTTTTATTGCAAGGTTTGCATCATCAGAAAAACCCTCTTTCAAGATTTTTGCTCGTTCGTCGACTTCCGATTGAGAAAGATTGTTTTGTACAATCAGTGAATATCTTCTGAAAATCTGGTGAAGAAGAGATCGTTTTGAGTTGTAACCCTTAAACTTGACGGTTTTTAATATATCTTTCAGAATAAACTGAGAAACCTCTAACCCTGCAAGATTAGGCAAAATCACGGGATTGTCAAAAATATTTCTGTCTTCTAAAAACGCCCAGTTATCGGAAATTGTATTATATACAAGAGAGAAAAACGAATGCACCTGCAGTTTTTCAAACCCTTGAATTGTCAGTTTTTGCAAGGTCTTATCAATAAAATGCTGTTTCAGTGTAGAATTTTGAACAAGCACAAGAATTTCAGAGGCACTAACCCCATGATTAAGCAATTGCACGAATTTATCGACAAGAAACTCCGTTTTATCTGAAGCAAGGCTTCCTTCAATAAACAATTACAATACTCCTTCCAGTGTATATTTTAACATAATTATCAAAAAATCTACAGTTCAAATACGATTTATAACTTGAATAAATATAGTACTATCAAAGTACCGAAAAGGTGTAGAATGGACAATAAATCAAAAGGAGAGATTATCATGGCATCAAAAAAAGTATCATTAACATTGGAAGAACAAATCGGATTTTCAGCAGGTGAAATTTACAACTACCTTCACGAAAACGGAACAACTTCATTTGCTAAAATGAAAAAAGAATTAGATTTAAAAGGTAACTTTGCAGATTTAGGTTTAGGCTGGTTAGCAAGAGAAAACAAAGTAGAAATTTCTCAAAAAGGTCCTGCTGTTAAAGTTAGTTTGAGATAGTTTATGTTTTAATAGTTAAAAAGATATGTTACAAAATTGTAACATATCTTTTTTTATTGGCAATTATTAGCGGCTGAAATTTTTATATAGAGTATAGGGGATATTATTAAAAAGGAGAATAATTAAATGGGATTAACAACAAAAGCACTGTCGTTTGCAGGCAAAACGTTGAAAAGTGCATTCAAATGTAAACCAAAACCAAAGGTTAAAATTGGAGACACTTTTGTAACCTTCAAAAAAGCAAAAACAATGGGCAACTTGAAAGGGGAAAACATTCAATATCACGCAAAACCGGAATTATCAATTCCGATTGCACCTGCGACATTGCAAGGTTCAAAGCCTGCCGTAAGAATAAGGAAAAACGCATTAACAGGCAAGATAGATGAAAATGTTAAGGAAGAAATTGGAAATGTTTCCATCAGACTTGCCGATCGTTACGAAAAAGCATTACCAAAGGCTAGGGCAGAAATAGAATCTGTATTCCCGGGCAGTGATGTTTCAGTACGTTCAAAAGGTGCAAATTCAGTTTATTCAAAATTAGAAAAGAAAGTTAAAAAAGGAGCGGTTATACGTTCAGATTCCGCAGCCAGCAAATATATCGGAGATGCAATAGGCGGACGTATTACAATGAAAAACCTTACTCAAACTGATATTGTTAAGACTTTGAAAACCATAAAAATTGATAATAAAGCATTGACAGAATCAGAACAACAAATAGTAATGAAATTTTTCAGACAAGAGCCTTTAACTCAGGCAGAATTGAAAATTGCACAAAAATATTCAAGACCTGTTAAAATCGCACTGGCTGAAAAACAATCTGCTCCCGTATTCAATCAGGTTATGTTGTCATCTTTAAAACACTCAATTGAAACAGGTGCTACAACTATTGAAAAATTAGAAAAAAGCGGTATTGATTCTGCGATTATAAAAGAATTAAAAGCAAATTACGATAAGATTACACCGATGAAGATTAAGGAACTTGAAAACTACACAGGACATCAAGGTATCCCGTATTTTACGGACAGACAAATCGCTCAGTTAAGAGAATTACAACTTGCAACAGGTAATCATTTCAACATTGTAACCTGTCCTGATGCTAAAAAATTCAGCGGAGCATTAACAGACCTTGAAAAAAGTGCTATCAAAGATTCAGGCTACACAACCGCACAATTTAACACAGAACTCTCAGACGGTTCACTTGCAGAAATCCAAATCAGAGGCAAAGGTCCGTTTGGTGAAGTTGAACATATCGCTTACGACTCAAGACAAGAGAAAAACACCTTAAGTCATGTATTTGACGAATATAAAGCGGCGGCAAAAGATTTAGACGAAGCAGGTTATAAAGAATATAACAAATATTTAAGCGAATGTTACGATTACTACAGAGATTTAGAACTCGGTATCAAGGCAACAAAACCTAAACTTCCGGAAAAATTCAATCCGATTTTGAGCGAAGATAACATGATAAGATTGCACAATAAAGATGCGGCAATACAAGATGAATTGAAAAAAGGATTTGTTCCGCATATCAGTATAGCAGCATAGTAATAATAGATTAATTGAGGTATTTATGATAAAATTAGACAATAAAAACGACTTTATGAAAATTATCAAATGTCAGGAAAAGCCAAAGATGAATATTGACGACTCTTTAACAAATTTAATAGCAAAATTAAAACAAAGTGCAGGAAATTATGTAACGGATTCAGATTACTACAGAACTGTTACAGAAAGTGTTAGAAACAGTTCAAAAGATTTATGCTGTAAGGCGTTCAGCCTAACAGTCGAACAAACTCCTGACAATAAAGCAAGACACTTTTTATCATTAAATGTACTTCCTGAACATATGAGAACTCAGTTATCAAGAACACTTGCCGCAGGTAATAAACAAGAAATTTTGGAAACCTTAAAATCAGGAGATTTCAAAAAAAATCTAAAAACAAACCTACTTGAAATGAATGAAAACCTTAAAGATATTTAAGTTTTACATTCATTAAAAAATAATTAAATTTTCAAACAATTTCGGAGTTTTATATTATCATTATTGTAGGAGATACAATACATGAAATATAAAGATTACTATGAAACTCTGGGTGTAAAACGTGAAGCAACCGAGGCTGAAATAAAATCAGCATACCGTAAACTTGCACGAAAATACCACCCTGACGTAAATAAAACAAAAGAAGCAGAAGAAAAATTCAAAGAAATAAATGAAGCCTATGAAGTTCTTGGCGATAAACAAAAACGTCAAAGATATGACAGTTTAGGCTCAAGTTGGCAGGGCGGTGCTGATTACACACCACCACCGGGGTTTGAAAACTTTAACTTTGGCGGCGGAAACTACCAGCAGTTCAATTTCAACGGTCAAGATATGGGCGGATTTTCCGACTTTTTCAGTTCACTGTTCGGCGATATGATGGGCTCAGCAGGCGGAACAAGAGGCGGATTTTCGGGATTTGACTTCGGTTCAGGCATGGGGGCTCAAGGTTATTCAAACCCTAACTTCAATACAGGAAGAAAAACTCAAAAATCAAAGGCTGAAAACTTAGACGTCACAAAGACTTTGAACGTTACAGCGGAAGATTTGTTTTCCGATAAACCAATTAACGTAAAATTTAACGACATGAGAAAATGTACTCAATGCCCCGGCGGGGGTGGATATTGCTCGGCTTGCGGCGGTACGGGGATTATCAATGAAACAAAATCATTAAAGGTTAAACTGCCAAAAGAAGTAAAAGAAGGGCAGAAAATCAGACTAAAAGGCGAAGGAAAAGTTGATGCCTACGGTCAAAAAGGTGATTTGTACTTGATTATAAACCCAATCGACGGAGAATATCAAATTTCAGGCTCAGACTTAACAAAAGATATTGAAATAACACCGCCTGAGGCAGTTTTAGGATGCCAAAAGGAAATAAAAACCCTGCACGGCTCAATTACGATTAAAATTCCGAAAATGACATCTTCCGGCAAAATGCTAAGACTTAAAAACCTTGGATTGCCTAAAAAATCAGGCGGCTACGGAAACTTAAACGCTAAAATAAAAATCGTTTTACCTGAAAAATTAACACAAAAAGAAATTGAGTTGTATAAACAACTTGCAAAATAACTTGCACGAAGAAACGTACAGTTATTACCCTCTCTCTTTGGGGCACTAGCCGAACCGGCGAACTTGTGAGCCGAGTGAGACTGCGTGCCGTATGGCTGAGGGTTGAATTTCAACTTGAACGTATGTGAGAGTTAGAAATTCGGGAGAGGGTTTGAGTTCAAGATTCTTCGGCTAAAGCCTCAGAATGACGAAATCCGCCCCCACCCCCTCTTCCGTTGGGCGAAGGGCTAGTC
>CAMAGQ010000134.1 GCA_945833895.1 uncultured bacterium | reverse complement strand
CGTTCTTTAATTCATCTTTATTCTACTATTTTTGACAAATTCATGATACAAGGTCAGGCATTGCCTGACAAAAAGAATGAAGTATGGGAGGAACGATTGACATTCCACCCATCTTATAATCTGATATACACGCTTTTATCACATTAAATCAATCATATTGTTAATTCTAATAAGTTTATCAAGGTCACAATTACATAGTTTATTATTAATTAGTTCTCGTACCTTATCAAGATTTGCTTGAGGTTCTGGCAAAAGAAGTTCGACAGGTTGAATATCAAACACTTCACAAATTTTGTCTATTGTTTCAGCAGTAGGTAAATACCTGTTATGCTCAATGTTCCTATAACCTTGTACACTCATGTTAATCTTTTCAGCAAACTGTTCTTGTGTTAGTTTGCTTTCCGTTCGTAAACGTCTGATTCCATTAGTTATTAGTTCTCTGTAACTCATTACTATAATTGTTACTTATTTAATGGTAAATTAAAACTAATCATGTAGACACGTTTGTGTTATATTTAATTATTATGGACAGAAAAACATGTTTTTTTATAGGTAATAGATACACACCCGGTAGAATTGAAGAAGTTTTAACTGAGGCGGTTGAAAAGCATATAGTAGAGTATGGAGTCAATACATTTGTTGTAGGTCACTATGGAGATTTTGATAGTTTAGTTAAACCGGTATTGATAGAGGCAAAAAAATGCCACCCTGAAATACTATTATATTTACTTGCTCCGTATGCACTTATTCAGCAAATAGAGACTCCAATAGGTTTTGACGGAACATTTTATCCTGAAGGCATGGAAACTGTGCCAAAACCTCTTGCTATTGTTCAAGCAAATCGAAAAATGGTAGAACGGAGTGAATATTTAATTACATATTGCCACAAATCTTATGGTAATACTCGAAAAATTGTAGAATATGCCCAAAGACGGGAGAAAAAAGGGTTAATAAAAGTAACTTTTTTATAACTTGTATTTTCTATTGGTGCTTTTATTTTAGAAACGTAGAAACGTGGATGTGGTAAATCTATGATTTACCGCATCAATAATGTATTTGTTTCGGTAATCAAAGATTACCAAAACCTACTTTTTAATACTCAAACTCACTGTTCAAAACCATCAAATCGACTGTCTTTTTACATTTACAGAATATCCAGCGGGTCGACATCTATGGTCATTTTTATATCTTTTGGAATTGTGATTTTGCCCAGAAATCCCGAAACAAATTGATGTCCTTTTTCTTCAAGTTTGTTTTTGATTAGAATTTGGAAACGGTAACTTCCGTTAAGCCGTTCGATTACGCAAGGTGTCGGACCCAGTATGTCAAGGCGTTCGCCAAATCCGAATTTTTCAATCATAGTACACATTCTAAGAACAATTTCTTGTGCTGCTTTTTCTGCTCGGAAGTTGTTCGGACTTGATAAAACAAGTCTGATAATCTGGCTGAACGGCGGATAATCAAAGTCCTCACGGGATTTTATTTCCTTTTCGTAAAATTCAAAATAGTTTTGAGATTTTGCACTTTCTAACGCATAATAATCAGGGTTATAAGTTTGGAAAAGCACTCTGCCTTTAAATTCCCCGCGACCTGCACGTCCTGCAACCTGTGTCAGCAATTGGAAACCGCGTTCTGATGCTCTGAAATCAGGCAGGTTGAAACTTGCATCGGCAGAGATTACCCCAACGAGCGTAACGTTAGGATTATCAAGCCCTTTGGCAATCATTTGTGTACCGATTAAAATATCGATATCGCCTTTTTGGAAACGGTCGAGAAGTCTTATATGCTCGCCTTTTCTGACTAACACATCGCTGTCAATACGTTCAACCTTGTAATCAGGGTACAAATCTTTTATATACTGTTCAATTTTCTGCGTGCCTGTTCCCGAGTTTTTCAACCCCTCAAATCCGCAATTCGGGCAGACATCAGGGAAATATTCAACGTAATTGCAGTAGTGGCACTTTAGCATGTTGTCTTTTGCGTGCCAAATCATCGGTACAGCACAGTTTGGACATTCTATTACATGCCCGCAACCTTGACACTGCGTAAATGTCGAAAATCCACGGCGATTAATCAGCAAAATTACCTGTTGTTTATTATCAAGCGTTTCTTTTATCGCTGTTTGGAGCGGTTTTGAGATTAAACTTTTGTAGGCAGCACGCCCGTATTCCTGCATATTTATGACAGAAACAGGTGCAACTTTAGCATTATTGTAGCGTTTCAGCATTTCAAACAGGTGGTTGGAATTTATTGCTCTGTAATAACTTGAAATATCGGGAGTTGCAGACCCCAAAATCAGCGGGCAGGAGTTAAACTCGGCAAGTTTTCTTGCAACAAGCCTTGCATCGTACCTTGGAGCAGGTGAAGTTTGCTTGTAGGCACTTTCGTGTTCTTCATCAATAATTATCAAACCGATATTTTTTATCGGTGCGAACACGGCTGACCTTGCTCCCGCAAGGATTTTTATCTCGTTTTTGTATAATTTCTGCCACACGTCGTACCGCTCACCTTCCGAAATACTGCTGTGCCAGATTGCAACGTCTTGTGTGCCGAACTTGCGGGCAAGTCGTTTTGTCAATTGCGAAGCCAGAGCGATTTCAGGAGCAAGGAACAGAACGTTTTTGCCAGATTTAATTGTGTCGTCTATGAGTTTGAAATAAACTTCGGTCTTCCCGCTTGCGGTTATCCCGTGAAGAAGAATTTGCGGAGAAATTTCGTCTTTTATCTGTTTTGAAATCCCTTCGTAAACTTTTTGCTGAGTTTCCGACAATTCAAAAAGCGGTTCTTTTTTGTCTATATTCAAGATATCAAGCGGATTTCGGTAAACCTGCTCATCCGTAATCTTGACACAGCCCGCTTCTGCCAATTTTTTAATAGTAGCACGTGTTGTTTTCGCCTTTTTCTCAAATTCAATCAGCGGAGATTTGCCCGACTGCTCCAAAAGTTCAAGGACAACCGTTTGTCTTTTTGTTGCTCCGTCGTATTTGACAAACTCAATCGATTGTTCGATTTTGAGGGATTTTTCGATTAATTTCAGCGGAATTGCGGCATTGAGTACGGTTACTAAATCAACGCAGTAGTAATTTGCAACCCATTCAAGTAATTTCAGGTATTCCACAGAAAATAAAGGTGTTTCGTCAAGAATTTTGGTGACTTTTTTCGCCTTAATTTCAGGCGGAAGATAGTTTGAAAACCCGACACAGAAAGCATTTATCAAGCCTTGTCTGCCAAAAGGTACAAGTAAAGCTTGACCGATTTTAATTTTGTTACGCATTTCAGGCGGAATTAAGTAACTGAAAGTTTTCACCCCAAGTCCACGGATATTAACAAGACAAACTGCGTAATTATCAGCCACAACATAAGGACTGTCAGTGCCTTCTTCACGTTTTTTTAGTTTAAGTTTACGTTCAGGAACTTCAAATAAATTTGTCTGAACTCCGTTTTCCATGCTCTTTAATTCCTCTTTTTGAATACAGAAACGGCACACAGCGAAACTGTGTACCGTTTTTAAAAAGTTTTTTCAATTAACGGTTCATCGTAGTATATTTACTAGCGGCATCGTTTCTGAGTTGTTCCATATACAATTGACCGTTTTTAACAATTTGCTGTAACTGTGTAAGGTTGCCTTCAAGACTTGTTAGAACTTGTTCTGCGTACAATTCAGCACCTTCACGAATTTTTATAGCTTCTTCAGTTGCTTTCATTCTGGTATTTTCACCGTCTTGAACAGCCAAATGTTTCATCTTTTGGCAATCGTCTGCAACTTCTTGTCTAATTCGCATACCTTCTCTTTCAATGGCTTTGATTTGGTCTGATTCCGACAAGATACGGTCAGCCTTGTCTTGAGCCTCTTGAACAATTCTTGCAGCCTTTTGATTTGCTTCATTTATAAGACGTTCTTTATCTTTTAACAAAACTCTTGCTTCTTGAACCTCCGGAGGTAGTGTTGCGTAAATTCTATCAATCAAATCTTCAATTTCTCTTTTATTTACTACAGTGTATTTCAACACGGAACAGCCTTCATCCAAGGCAATTTCCAACATTTTTAGTAAATCATAAACACCGTTTTGTGGCATGTTAATATCCCTTTATCCCTTTCGCATTTTACTATTTAAAATATGCCATGATTGTATATAATTGTCAAATAATATTTTCCATTGCAATTACATAAATTAACATCTTCGGCTTATTTGTCGATATTTTCAACTTTTAAAATTTCTTTAGGAATATTATTTTCGATTTTGCTTAACAATTCTTCACATTCCGGAGCTTTTATAACAATATATTGA
>CAMAGQ010000133.1 GCA_945833895.1 uncultured bacterium | reverse complement strand
AAACAGAAAAATATGCTCACGTAACATTCTTCTTTAACGGCGGAATTGATGAGCCGCAGCCTCACGAAACACGTATTCTTGTTGCATCTCCAAAAGTTGCGACTTACGATATGCAGCCTGAAATGAGTGCTTACGAGGTTTGTGACAATGTATTGAAAGCAATTGAAGATACTAAGTATCAATTTATTTTGGTTAACTTTGCAAACCCTGATATGGTAGGTCATACAGGTGTTATCGAAGCCGCAACAAAGGCTTGTAAAGTTGTTGATGAATGTGTCGGGAAAATTGCTGATGCGTGCAAAGCAAACGGTATTACAATGTTGTTAACAGCAGACCACGGAAACTCTGAAACAATGGTTGATGAGTCAACAGGCAAACCGCAAACCGCACATACAACAAACGAAGTTCCTTTTGTTTTAATCAACGCTCCGCAAGGAATAGAATTGAGAGAAACAGGTGCGTTGTGTGACGTTGCACCGACAGTATTGCAGTTGCTTGAAATTAAACAACCTGCGGAAATGACAGGAAAATCATTAATAAAATAAATCCAATCAGGTTAGGCTGTTAATAGGCCTAACCTTTTTCAAAAGAGAGTAAATATATAATAGTAAGAGAAAGATATGAGTAACAAAATAGAAGATTTGAATATTGATTTTTCGTTTAAGAAAAACAACGTGGATGAATTATTTTTTAACCTGAGTGAAAATCCGGAACACTTCAAAAATAAAGATTTCCGCTATACTCTGAGTATGATTTACCAGATAATTGAGGATGAGTTCGCGGGAGTATTTTTAAGCCCGAATGCACCGACAAGAAATACAAATTTTTATCTGATAAACAAGCCGACGACTTCGCCAAGGGTTAACCCGTTATCATTTTTTGTTACTCCGACAAACAATTTTCAATATTATTTAAAATCTAAAGGTTCGCTTTTTAGGTTCAAATCAAGTGTGTTCAAGAATGAAGTCGGGTATTTCATGGCTTGGGATTTGGTTATGGATTATTTTGGCGGGTTCGGCAATGTTGTCGACCTTGCGGATTTAACCCCGACATTTATTTACTTGAACAAGTTAACTTATTTTGTAATGAAATTAATCGAAAAATTGTACTTTATTCCGACCGTAAAACGTTACGGACAAATGTTCAGGATTGTATATGAGCCGATTATCAACAACCAGAAAATGGCACGTATTATCAACCAGTTTGAAGAATGTATGCCGGAAGACTTGTTTATTGACGGTGAAGTGCCTAAAAACTTTGTATATGAATTTATTTATACTTATTTGAATTATCTTATATATAAATTCCTCGGAATAAAGATGTACAGATTTAGTGAGGTTAAATCCGGTCAATACCTGTTGAAGGATTTGGAACAGAAAGCGGTTCTAAAAGGTAAGGATTTGGCTGAAAGTTTTGCTCAGTGGTTTGATGAACTTTATCTTGGTAAATATGACGTTATTCCGTTCTTCAAGATTGAAAACGCAGAAGATGATTTGTTCAGATTAAAAGTTTACATAAAGAACAGAAAAACCGACGAAAGTGTTCTGATTGATAAATTATACACGGAAGATGAAGTTTTTGGTGCAAAATCTTCTGATATTTCAAGGATTGTAGAAAAGCAGTTAAACTACGCACTTCGCTACATGCCGGAACTTGAAACACTTTTTGAGGATGAAGAGAAATTGTATCTGGATTTGAACCTGAATGAGGTTTACAAGATAATTACCCAGACAACGTATTATCTTCAAAAGGCACAAATTGAAGTTATTCTGCCTGAGGCTTTGCATAATATCGTAATTCCGAGAGCATCAATTAACGCAAAAGTTAAAGAATCACGCTCAGGCGACCTTTCAGACTTGATGAATAACGTTAATTCTTCAAAAATTTCGCTTGACGATATTCTTGATTTTTCTTACGAAATCTCTATCGGAAACGAAAAAATTTCACTTGAGGAATATCAGGAACTTCTCAAAAATAACAACGGACTTATCAAATATAAAAATAAATACGTTCTTATCGACCAAGAGGAAGGCAAAAAGATATTTGAACAGATTGCAAAATCGAACCTCAAATCTATGTCAAGAATGGAACTTATTCACGCGTCACTGTCGGGGCAGTTGGAACAGTACGACTTTGACTATGATGCAGCCTTTGCAAGAGTATTATCCGACTTTACAAAACCTGTAGAAATGTCTATTCCAAAGAGTTTGAACGGCGAACTCAGACCGTATCAGGAAGTCGGCTTACGCTGGTTGTGGACAAACATTGTTAAAGGCTTTGGTGCTTGTATGGCGGATGATATGGGGTTAGGTAAAACCATTCAGGTAATCAGTTTAATTCTTAAAATGAAAGAGGAAAAACGCCTGAAACATCCTGTACTTGTAATTTGTCCGACCACTTTGATGGGTAACTGGATGAAAGAACTTCAGTTGTTTGCACCAGATATTGATGCGACGATTTATCACGGCACGGACAGAAAACTTGACGTAAACCACGATGTAATCCTGACAACTTACGCAATCATGAGAATTGACGTTGAAGAACTCAAAAAACAACAATGGAGTATGATAATTGTTGATGAAGCACAAAACATCAAAAACCCTGATACGGCACAAACTCTTGCAATCAAGATGCTGAAATCAGATGTTAAAATTGCAATGACAGGTACTCCTGTAGAAAACAGATTGACCGAATTGTGGAGTATTTTTGATTTCATCAATAAAGGTTACCTAGGCTCGTTGAGAGAGTTTCAAAAGAGTTACGCAATTCCGATTGAAAGATTTAAAGAACATTCACGTGCGGGAAAATTGAGAATGTCTATTTCTCCGTTTGTTTTAAGACGTTTGAAAACTGATAAAAACGTAATTTCAGACCTTCCTGAAAAAATGGTACTCAACGAATACTGCTACTTGTCTAAAATGCAGGCTGTTCTTTATGAAAAAACTCTTAATGAGATGATGACCAAAATCAGCGGATTTACTGGAGTTAACAGACGCGGAAACATCTTCAAACTTATTACAGCACTGAAACAAATCTGTAACCACCCTTACCAATTCCTTAAATCTGGTGAGATGGGCAGAGAACTTTCAGGAAAAATGGAAAAATGTATTGACCTTGTTCAAAGTATAATTGATAACGGTGAAAAAACGCTGATATTTACTCAGTACAAAGAAATGGGCGATATTTTGTGCAAGGTTATCGCACAGGAATGCAACACGGAACCGTTGTTCTTCCACGGAAGTTTGACAGTTGCACAAAGAGAAACCTTAATTGAAAAATTCCAGAACGAAGATGAAAATAAAGTTATGATACTTTCGCTGAAAGCCGGCGGAACAGGTTTGAACCTGACAAGTGCGACAAACGTTATCCACTACGACTTGTGGTGGAATCCTGCGGTTGAAGATCAGGCAACAGACAGAACCTACCGTATCGGACAGGATAAAAACGTAATGGTTCACAGAATGATAACTTTAGGTACTTTTGAAGAAAAAATTGACGAAATGCTGAAATCTAAAAAAGAACTTGCTGACCTTGCGGTTTACGAAGGCGAAAAGATTATCACCGAACTTTCAGACGAAGAAATCTACGAAATCTTCACCCTGTCTGCGTAGGGGGTAAATATTGTTACCAATTGCCTAAGTGGTTGTTATACTTTGGTTTTTTGGGGGGGAATATTGTTACCAATGGTCTAAAGACTTGTCAATCCATCCCCCTTTCCAAAATGAGTAAATTTTTCCCTTTGAAATGTACCCTTCCAAAAGAGCAGTGGCTTGGGTGAAACCCAACGAAATAATCTATTCAAGGGTAAACGGTTAGTAGAGCTCTTTGGCGAGTTTTACTAGGTAGTTCAACTGTTCATCGTTCAATTTCGGAACGATTGTGTTGAGTTTTTGAAGTAATTCTTCTCTTGTCAGGTTTTCTTCTGTTTTGATGACTTCTGTAAAATCAACTTGTAACACCTTGCAAATCCGTTCTAATAACTCACACGACGGAAAACTTCTGCCTGTTTCAATAAACGAAATGTGCCTCGGGGCAACATTGACAAGTTCTGCCAACTGCTCCTGAGTCATTTTATTTCGTTTTCTCAATTCTTTCAAATTTTTAGCAAAAATTTCTTTCAGGCTCATAAACACTCCTTTGTAAATAATACGTATAATCCATGCTCTTTAACACGAAATACAAGGTAATATTTATATTGCACAATTAGAAAAATTTGTTATAATGTATATATCATAGGTAATATATATAAGAGGAAATATGAAAAATTATACAGAATGTGCTACGCACGTAGATTTGCCACCAA
>CAMAGQ010000132.1 GCA_945833895.1 uncultured bacterium | reverse complement strand
CGTACAAATCTTCATCCTTTTACCAAACATTTTGCTCAGAATGACGATTATTTTACAAAGACTTAAGTCCCTGTATATTTACCCCTGCTCAGAATGACGAATTTTAACTAGGTTTTAGCCTTCCAATACATTTACCCCTGCTCAACATGACGATTTTTTCAAACCCTCTCCCGAATTTCTAAATTCACTATCGTTCATTAAGAAATTCTACCCTCAGCCATACGGCACGCAGTCTCACTCGGCTCACAAGTTCGCCGGTTCGGCTAGTGTCCCAGAGTGAGAGGGTATTAGGAATTCTTCCTACTCGGCATCCGTATTAACAACCTGAACGCCAAATCTTGTTCTGAACAAGTGTTTTACGGTTTCGCTCTGGATTTCGTACATCATTTTATTGAACAGGTCGTAAGCCTCTCTTTTATATTCAATCAACGGATCTTTCTGTCCATAAGCCCTAAAGCCTATACCATCTCTTAGCATATCAATATTGTGAAGGTGGTCAATCCATTTATTATCAACAACTTTCAACAAGATATCCTTTTCAAGTTGACGAACTACGTTGCCTTCAGTGAAAGGTTCTTGTTTATCAGGTGAAATTCCGTATTCTTCCACAACCTTGTTATAAAACTCGATAATCTCAATTTCGTGAGTTTTGTATGCTTCAATTACGTAATCTTTGATTTTGTTATACATCGGTTCAAATCGCATGTTTTGAATATCCGAAATTCCAAAAGATGAAAGCTGCGGAACAATCGAATGAAGTTCCTTGATTAAGGTTTCCAAATCTTCATAAACATACTCTTCGACTTTTTGTTCAGGAGAAATGTAACTTCTTAACAATCTGTCAACTTCACGTTCAATCATATACAGAATATCTTCCTGCAAGCCTTTTCCTGCAATAACTTTACGTCTTTGACGATAGAATTTTTCACGTTGAATATTCATAACGTCGTCGTACTCAAGAACGGATTTTCTCATATCAAAGTGGAAAGTTTCGACTTTCTTCTGAGCAGACTCAATACGTTTTGTAATCATCGGGTGGTCAATTGCCATATTTTCAGGAACATTCATTGCGGTCATAAGTTGAGTAATCTTTTCTCCGCCGAATATTCTCATCAAATTATCTTCAAGCGACAAGAAAAATCTTGTAGACCCCGGGTCGCCCTGACGTGCCGCACGACCACGAAGTTGGTTATCAATACGACGTGATTCGTGGCGTTCAGTACCGATTACGTGCAAACCGCCTGCCGCAACAACTTTGTTATGTTCGTATTCTGTTATCGCTCTTGCTTTTGAAAGCATTTCGTCTTTTAATTCGTTATAATTAGGGTTGGTTTCGTCAATTCCCTGCTCGTCTAAGTCAGATTTTGCAAGGTATTCAGGGTTACCACCCAAGAGAATATCAGTACCACGACCTGCCATATTTGTCGCAATCGTAACAGCGTTCAAACGTCCTGCCTGTGCGATAATATAAGCTTCTTTTTCGTGGTGTTTTGCATTCAACACGTGGTGTTCAATTCCGCGTTCTTTTAGCAAATGCGAAACATATTCCGATTTTTCAATACTGATTGTTCCGACAAGAACAGGTCTGCCAAGTTTGTGCTGTTCAATAATATCATCCACAACCGCAAGATATTTCTGTTTTTCCGACTTATAAATTACATCAGGATAATTAATTCTGATATCAGGTTTGTTTGTCGGAATTGTCGTAACTTCAAGGTTATAAATCTTTCCAAATTCAGCCTCTTCGGTCATTGCAGTACCTGTCATACCAGAAAGTTTCGGATATAATCTGAAAAGGTTCTGGAAGGTAATACTTGCAAGAGTTTGAGTTTCGTCTTGAATTTCGACACCTTCTTTTGCTTCAACCGCCTGATGTAACCCGTCAGACCAGCGTCTGCCTTCCATCAAACGACCAGTAAACTCATCAACAATCATAACTTCGCCGTTACGGACAACGTAATCCGTATCTTTGACGAATAATTCTTTTGCCTTCAGTGCTTGAAGTAAATGATGTGCGTATTGAGTTTGGATATCAAACAAATCGTTTATACCAATCAATTCTTGTGCTCTGTCAATCCCTTCTTCTGTCAGGATAACGTTTTTATTCTTTTCATCAACCGTATAATCAACCTCTTTCTTTAATTGAGGTGCAATTTTTGCCATAAGTTGATATGTTTCGGCAGATTGAGTAAGACGACCGCTTATAATCAACGGGGTTCTTGCTTCGTCAATCAAAATACTGTCGACTTCATCGATAATCGCATAATTAAAAGGTCTTTGAACAAGCATTTCTTCGCTGCTTGCCATATTGTCACGCAAATAATCGAACCCAAATTCATTATTTGTACCGTATGTAATATCACAACGGTATGCTGCACGTTTTACATCGAAATCTCTTGCCCCGTCACCGTTTGAAAGAACAACGCCTACACTTAAGCCTAAAAATCTGTAAATCTTACCCATCCACTCACTGTCACGTTTTGCAAGGTAATCGTTTACGGTAACAACGTGAACACCCTTTCCTGTCAAGGCATTCAGGTATGCAGGCAAAGTCGCAACAAGAGTTTTACCTTCACCTGTTCTCATCTCCGCAATATGTCCGTTATGCAAGAAATATCCGCCAATTAACTGCACATCAAAGTGACGCATGTTTAAAACACGTTTACCCGCTTCTCTTACAGTTGCAAAGGCTTCCGGTAAAATTTTATCAAGAGCTTCCTTTTCTAACTTTAAATCTTCCTTGAAATTCTTTGACGTTGGTCTTTTTGCCAAAATTTCTTTAAATTGCTGCGTTTTTGCCTGTAATTGTGCATCTGTTAACTGTGCAAATTCAGGTTCTAACGCGTTTATATGCTCAATAATCCCCATAATGGATTTTACTTTTTTCTCATTCGGATCACCCAAAAGTTTTAATAAAAATTTTATCATTAATTAAATATCCTTCCCCGAGTTTAGTCTTTGCCTAAATTTTAACATAAAAATAAACGGTTTTGGTAATATTAAGAAAAAAATAATATTTCGAGATTTGAGGGGAATAAAAACTTAAATTAGTAAAGTGGAATCGGCAACTAACCTTCCAATAGAGGCATTTCGAGGGCGGATACAGGTTTTATTGCGTTACCGGAAATTCCCTGAATTGAACCGTACATATCCGTTGTTGCGGAAATTACATTCATAATCTCTTTTTCACGTTTCTTCCAAAGTTTGTTCATCGCTCGTTTTTCAGCCTCTAAATCCGCCTGCATTCCAACAAATGCGTTTACTATCGTTTCAAATTGAAAACGAAACTCCGTACTTGTCAGGTAATTATACAAAAGCGAACTTTTTTCATGCCTGTTTTCCTGCAAAGTTTTCATTTCGCTAAGTTTGATAATATTTTCACGCAAAATAAAAGACAGTGCCTTAAATTCTTCATAAGTACAAATGTAAACCCCGTCCCGCAAGCCCATACGGTTCATACCTTTCGGATAAATCGCAGTCACAAGCACCCCGATATCAGCACCTTTAATTTGAATATCATTTTTAAATTTGTTTATCCATTCTTCTTTAAAGGTTTTTGTACGTTTGCTTTCGTAATAAATCGTTCCGCAATTCTGTTTTTGCGGGGTGTTCACAATTTGGATGGAATCCGCACCCATATCGCCTTTGCCGACTTCCTGAATTTCGTCGTATTTGAAGTTTTCGGATAAATATTTTTCTATTGCAAGTTCCTGAATTTCACCCTGCAGCTGCATTGAACCTTGTTCCTGCCTTTTTTTCATCTCTTCTGTCAGGTCTTTTTGGTCTTGCAGTTGTTTTTGAAGTGTTGCTATTTCAAGTTCGTATTTTTCTTCGGCGGTTTTTTGAAGTTTTTGTTTTTCTTCAATGAGTCTTTGGGTAAATTCTTTTTCTGTATCGGCAACAATTTGTTCTTTTAATTCGGATTTTTCTCTTTCAAGACGTGATTTTTCAGCCCTTAATTTGTTCAAATCTTTTAACTGTTCTGATTTTTCCTGGAGTTCTTTTTCAAGTGTCTTATAGGCTTCTTCTTGTTCAGCAATAGCATCTTTTTTAATCTTTTCTTCACGCAATTTTTGTTCTTTTTTCTGATTATTTAATAATTCTTCAATCGCTTTTTCTTTTTCTTCTTCGTATTTATCCTGCAATTTTTTGTAATCGGATTTGTATTTTTTCAATTCTTTTTCAAACTCGGATTTTTGCTGTGCAAGTTCTTTATCAACAACCTCTTTTGAGCCTGTTAAAATTAAATTTTCAATATCAATTTCTTCACCACATTTAGGACACTTGATTTTGTTTGCCATTCTGTATTCCCCCCCCTGTTCAAAGGGTAACGGATTACGCGTGTAATGTCAACTCAAATTT
>CAMAGQ010000131.1 GCA_945833895.1 uncultured bacterium | reverse complement strand
CCACAATTCGTAAAAACTGTATTTTGATAGAGAATGTTTTTGTTTTACAAAATCATATCCTGCAAATATTTTATCCAATGAATTGTAATTTATCTCAAAAAACCTGCGGTAATGATTTAGTCCGATATAATCAGGGTTTCCGATTTTATCGTAATTTTTCCATGCCCAATAAATTGCGGTCATTTCATTTAAGGTTTGGTTTAAGTTTGAAATATTGTCAAAAGTATCATCCCCGATAAGATTACTTTTTAACCAGTTGATTTCTTCTTGTGAAATTTTCGGCTCACGTTGTTGAGATAGTGCAATGCTTCTTCCGCAATGTATCGGGATAAGTCTTTCATCCTTATACAATTTAGCCTTTTTGTGATAAGCGACCAGAATTTTTATATCTTTTTTCACATTTTCGGTTTTGAAATAAGTTTCATATAAAGCCTTGTAAAATCTGGGTCTTAGAAAAAACAGAGGACGGTATTTTAAATACTCAAAAATTGAATCACGTTGATTATCCTTTATCCGACAGGCTAATTCTTTTTCAGGCAATTTCCACGGGGTTAATTGCAAATACTTGAAATATAAATCTCTATGGTAACTAAACGATGCGTTATGCCAAGGTTTACGCTCAGCCGTATAGTGAATTATTTTAGGAAAATTTGTATAACTTGAACGGTTTGTAAAATTACTTGATTGAACATTCCAAGCCGGCTCTAAGATAAGAATATTCCCCCTGCAAACCTCGTTGATTATTTCTTGATCGCCTGTTTTTATTACATCAATATGCAACCTAGTCCATTCCAAAAACCTTTCTTCAAGATTTTGCCTTCGCATATTTTCTAAATCCAAAACAAGCACGCCCGCATTAATATACGTCGGATTTTCTTTTACCTTTCTTATTTTTACGTCGTTAACCCCTGCAATCGGAAAATCCCCCATAGAAATATTAAATAATTCCGATAAAGAAACCTCAACAACAGTATCGCAATCCAAATATATTATGCGGTTCACATCAGGCAAAATTGAGGGTAATTTTAATCGGTAATAAGTCGCCAAAGTCACGTATTTATGGGTTTTGACATTTTTATAATCGTCGAATAATTTTTCATTAATCCCGACAAATTCAATTTCGCAATTCTTTATTGATTTTAAGGATAAAATTTTTGATTTTTTCTCTTCACTAATTCCACCGTCTAATATGTAAAAGAATAAATTATCATCAGGCTTTGTATTTGCAAGAATTGATGCAATGACAACTCCTGCGTGCTGAGCATAGTTATCATCACATGAAAGGCATACATTAATCATATTTTCAATACTTTCTGATTGTATTATTTTTTATTCGCCACACGGAATTTGTATTTATTTAACAAACAAAATACAAAATTCGTGCAACATCTATCAGATTATATTCAACACGATTACTCAACAGCTCGCCAAGCGGCTAATTCTGCAACAATAAAACAGATTTTGCGGGGTAAACTTGAACATACAAGGCTTTTTATAATTCTTCCCACCAGTTTACAAAATTATTTATCGGAGAATCTGTAACCTTATCACTCAATGATTGATAATATTGAGAAGACTTTTTGAAAGTTGTATCCAATTCTTTTGCCCTGTTATCACTGTTTGTTGCCAGTGTTTTATAAACAGGATTTTTTGTATTTTCAAACTTAGCTTTGTTTAATTCCCCAACTGCCATAGTGTCAGTATAATTCTTACGAATATTGTGCAAAACATTCAATTTTATTTCTTTTAATTTTGCATACTTAAATACTCTGGCAAAGGCTTTGGCAATATCATCCGCCGGAGTTTGTGCAAACCATTTTTCAAAATCATCTATTTCTGAAACAAAACCTGCAGAGGTTTTGCCATTATTGAAATCAATCATATAAAAACTTTCATCTGTAGAACCATCAATAAATTCTTTTTTCATTATTAAATTATCATTTTTGTAATGCTTTGTATGTTCGGCTAAATTTTTACCGACTGCACTCAGTTTTTCAGGGTCTAATTTCATTCCTTTAACCACCAAGTTTGCGGTAAATGCAGGGTTCGCTGTGTTATAATTAGTATTCATAGAATGCCTCCTATGAATTTAAAAACCCCTCATAAAAAATTTTGCCAGAGGACGTTACAAAAATTTACAATCATTTATGCAAAATAACAATTACAAACCTAAATCTTTTAAGAATTGTTGATTTTCGGTTAGGGCAAACAAAGCATCATCACTGAACGGGTCTTTAATATCAGCATTACTAAACAACTCGTCAACAATCTCGTTATGAGAATTATTTTCAGGGTTTGAAAGTGCAAGTTTTGTAAAATTAGTAATGTCAGTTTTTCTCTCATAAAGATTAAGAGCATGCCTTGACAATCCTTTTAAAAATGACTTTTTAGTTTCATCTTTCAAATCATCAGCCGGCGATGTCATTGGGAAACAACCCGCATCAGTTCTTGTCGCTTTCAATTGTTTAGCAAGTTTTTTGAACATCATATCCCTCTATGAATACTAACATTATACATTATTACAAAATTTTTGCAAATTTTAATTGCCTGATGCTCCTAAAAATTTATATATAAACTTGATTATTCGTTATGTTTAAAATAGAATGCGGGTACTGAAATAAAAGGAGAAAGAGGCGATTATGCTTGATATTAAATTAATTAGAGAAAATCCTGAAAAAATTAACGAACTTTTAAAAAGGAGAAATCCTGATTTATCTATTGACGAAGTTATTAAAATAGACGAAGAAAGAAGAAAAATACAAACTCAAGCCGATGAGTTGAGAGCAAAAAGAAAAAATGAATCACAAAAAATCGGACTAATGAAGAAAAACGGCGAAAACACCAATGCAATACAAGAAGATGTTCGCAAACTCGGTGATGAAATCAAAGTTTTGGAAGAAAAACAAACCGAATTAGACACAAAACAAAAAGACATTTTGCTGCATATTCCGAACATTCCTGATGAAACAACTCCAATCGGAACATCAGAAGACGATAACGTCGTTGTTTCAATCTGGGGCGAACCTACAAAATTTGATTTCAAATCAAAAGCACACTGGGATATTTGCGAAGAAAAAAATCTTGTAGATTTTGAACGCGGCGTAAAATTATCTCAATCAAGATTTACTTTGTACAGAGGAAAAGGTGCAAAACTGGAAAGAGCAATCATAAACTTCTTCCTTGACGAACACACTTTAAATGAAGGTTACGAAGAAATTCTACCGCCGTTTATGGCAAACGCCGCAACAATGACAGGAACAGGACAACTTCCGAAATTCAAAGACGACATGTATAAATGCGTTGACGAAGATTTATACCTAATCCCGACAGCAGAAGTTCCTGTAACAAACATCTATTCAGGCGAAATTCTATCGGAAGATGATTTGCCTAAATACATGACGGCTTACACTCCGTGTTTCAGACGTGAAGCAGGTTCTGCGGGTAAAGATACAAGAGGATTAATCAGAGTTCACCAGTTCAACAAAGTCGAAATGGTAAAATACACAACTCCTGAAACTTCACCGGAAGAACACGCAAAACTAACCGCAGACGGAGAAAGAATGCTGCAATTACTCGGACTTCCTTATAGAAAAGTCGCACTTTGCACGGCTGACATCGGATTTTCAGCAAATAAATGCTGGGATTTGGAAGTTTGGATGCCATCTTACGGAACATACAAAGAAATCTCAAGCTGCTCAAACTACGGAGATTACCAGGCAAGAAGAGCAAACATCCGCTATAAAGAAAAAGCAACCGGCAAAACAAGATTTGTACACACAATCAACGGTTCAGGACTTGCAGTCGGCAGAACATTCGCGGCTATTATCGAAAACTTCCAGCAAGCAGACGGCTCTGTTATCATTCCGGAAGTTCTTAGAAAATACACAGGATTTGACAAAATTTAAAATCATATATTTCATAACATGCAAACGGCGATGTTTCACAACATCGCCATTATTTTTTGTTATAAAGTTACATCAATAAATTTTGATTAGCACGTGCTTTTTGAGTTGTAAGATGCCCGTTATTATATGTCAAAGTTCCATTCTCATAGGCAAGTCGGGACGGATTTTTTGTTGCCTCAGTTTCAGCCTTTTTAAATTTATGTTTACATTTTGTTACAATTGATATTTTGTAGAGTTTTAGATGACATATACATTTGTGTCATGCTGAATTTATTTCAGCATCGCAAAGTTGAACTTTGCCCTCTCTCCTTACTTTATTAGAATTCCTTCGCTTCGCTCAGGGTAACATTGTTTGTTCTAACACCAGTGCCTCGTGATGGCAATAATCATTCTACTAGGGACAACTATACACCCCCCACACCGTTACAGGAAATCGGCTAGAACCACGTTACTTACAAGCACACCTT
>CAMAGQ010000130.1 GCA_945833895.1 uncultured bacterium | reverse complement strand
ATTTACCCCTACTTTTTAGGTTTGATAACTTCCATACGAATCAACGGAGCATCGGGTTTAACCTCAGTAAACGTCAACGGTCCCGGAGTTTTTGCTTTCTGTTCGGGTTTTGCTGTCGGTTGAGGCTCAGAAAGTTTTTGTTCAGGTTTATGCGTACAAACCAACTTCATATAATCTTCAGCAAGGCTTTGCGGCGGAATACTGTTCCACGTAGCAATTTTCGGAATTTCAGTTGCAATTAAATTATTCTGCAATCCGTAAATCAAAACCTCTTCCAATCTGAATTTTCTTGTAGAGCAGTCCATGCTGTACCTAACCAAATCGTACCAGATTTTTTGAGAATACTTCTTTTCGGCAAGCACAAAATCAGAACCGCCGTCATTTAATTCCTTTGTCCAGAAAGAATATTCACCAGACCTCAAACCTGAGGAAATTCCTGCCGTATCAAGATAAATTTTATCGCTGATTTTCTCCCAACTTGCGGCATAAGCACATAAGCCAAGTACAACAACTAACATTGATATTAGAAATTTTTTCATAACACTTACCCCAACTTATCTAAAATAAATTTCCCGATTTTACCCTCACGAAAATCTCTCAATATATACACGGAAGTTCGCTCTCTATCGGTGTTTCCGCCTGTTTGCAGCCAATTTCTTTCGATTGAAATATTATCAATATTTAACTCTTTGTCCTCAGGTAATTTGTAATATTCTCTGAAAGACTTTGCCTGACTTTCATTCAGGACATCAAGAAGTTCTTGAGCCACAATTTCATTTGAATAAGCATTTTCAGAAATTGCGTTAACAAAAGCCAACTTCCTTGCTTTTTCCTGATCCTCCTGCTTCATAGGGATAATCCCCGGAGTGTCAAGAAGTTCAAGTTGCGGATTTATTCTAACCCACTGCTGTTGACGGGTTACGCCTGCTTTTGCACCGATTTTTGTCTTTGAAGACCGCGTTAATTTATTAATTATACTCGATTTTCCGACATTTGGCATGCCGACAACCATAACTCTGGCAGGTCGTCTGAGCAGCCCCTTTGACATTATAGCCTGTATTCGAGGTTCTGACAACTCAACTGCTTTTTTCACAATAAATTTCAAATCTTTTGAATTTTTTGCATCAGTCGGTATAACAGGAAAACCTGACTGCTGTTCAAGATATTCAATAAATTGTGCCAACTCGAACTTTGAAACCAAATCAGCCTTATTGAGCAATATTAAACGAGGCTTTTGACCTAAAAGCCTCGTAATATCTCCATAACAACTTGATAAAGGTAATCTTGCATCAAGAACCTCAATCACGGCATCAACCAAAGACAACTGCTCCTGCAATTTCTTTTCAGCCTTTGCAATATGCCCCGGATACCAGTGAATATGAGTCTTATCTTTTTTCAATTTTTTCCTTAATACGAGTTGCTTTACCTGAACGTTCTCTCAAATAGTACAATTTAGAACGTTTAACATCACCACGTCTTAACACGTTAATTTTGTCAATTCTTGGAGAGTTGATTAAGAATACACGTTCTACACCAACACCTTGGAAGATTTTTCTAACGGTAATTGTTTTGTTAAGACCTGAACCGTGTTTTTTAATAATTGTACCTTCAAAAGCCTGAATTCTTTCCTTGTTGCCTTCAACGATTTTAACGAAAACTTTTACTGTATCGCCGGCATTGAGTTCAGGAAGTTCTTTACCCATGTAACTTTTTTCTAATTCATCAATAATCGGATTATTCATTTCTGCTTTCCTTTATATTTCTAATCTATTACAAATATGTGTAATTCCTTAATCGGTGTTATCTTACTTTTCCACACAAAGCACACCGACGCACGTTCGTATTGTAATCCTATAATAAAGAAGTTTTTTTTGCAAGCAGAGAGATATTGAAATATGCAAAGTGTAAATTTTTTTTAACATTATAGCAATTTTAAAATTTAGAAGTTTTTAAACAAACATAATAATCAGAAAGGTAGGAAAATGACAACTATTAACAACTCTTCCAACAACATCAATTTTACGGCAAGACTTGAATTGAGTCCTTCTCTGGCAAAGAAATACTCTCAACGTCTGGAAAACATTGCCCAAACTTTTGAAACAAAAACTCAACACTACAAAGATGACGTTTTCAGCATTAACGGTCGTGAAGCAGACAACGTAGGATTTCACATTTACCATTACGACAAAGACATGGAACACGAAAATGGCTGCGATATAACTTCTGAACAGTGGAGCAAATTATTTGAAAAACCTGACGAATTTATTGCAAAAAAATTAACAAAGTTGTTCAACATATTCAAAAAGAAAGACAAAGAATACGATAACGCCGGCAAATACGTTGTTTCAGTAATTAAAAAAGACAAAAACAACGACCCGACAGATTTTGAAAGCAAATTCTGGGATATCGTAGTCGACAAAGCAAATAGCGATATGCAAATCGCTGCAGGCAAAGATGCTGTTATCAAAAACTGGAAAGTATATTAATATATACGAACAAATTTTTCTTATGATAAAATAATAATTATGGGACAAGACTATAAAAAATTATTAAATAAAAAGAAGAAAAAATATTGCGATACAAAGACGATGGGCGTGAATATCGACAAGAACGAGTATTACGAAATTATTCTCTCAAATTCCGCACATCCAGAAGACTTAAAAACCCTGAAATAGAAAAATTTCAGGGTTTAACACTTTACAGAATTGTATTTATGTATTATAATCAGCATGTTATTTACTATCAATTTATAAGAAAAGATGAGGAAGTAAGAATGAAAAAATTATTAGCAAGTTTATTGGTAGGTGGTTTTGTAACTCTTAGCACAATGCCGGCATTTGCTTACCAAGGAATTGACGATGTAAACCAAAATTATTGGGCACAAACTGAGATTGCCAGTGTTGTTAACGATTCTGTTATGACACTGACAGCAGGCAACTTCAATCCTGAAGGTGAAATGTCAAGAATTGAATTTGTTAAAGCTTTATTAAAAGTTTTAGGCAATGAAAACCTTGAAATCACAACAAAAGCAAAATTCTCAGATGTAAAAGCATCTTCTGATATCTATGCTCCAATTGCAAGATCTCAACAATTAGGTTTGGTATACGGATATCCAAACGGAACTTTCCAACCTAACAAAGCAGTTTTGAGAGATGAAGCACAGTCAGTTATCAGCCACATCACTATTGATGGTACTGTTGACCCTGCTATCGTTTCTAAATTCAATGATGCTAATAAAGTTCCTGCTTGGGCTAAAAATGTATACGCTAAAACATTATCTTACGGTATTTACGTAAATCACCCTGATGAATTAGCATTAAGACCTACAGAAACTCTTACAAGAGCAGAAGCAGCAGTTCTTCTTTACAGATTAAGACAAAGATTAGACTTAGTTAAAGCACAATACAAAAACGTTGACGAAACAGTTTTAGGAACTGAACACTTGAACGTTTCTAAAAAAGCAAAATGCAACGAAGTAACTATTACTAACCTTAGAAACATCATCAAAGAAGGTAACGTATTAGAAGTTGAATTTAACGAAGCATTCAAATCTAAATTACACGCAGCAGGCGATTCTGTAACATTCACTAACGAAGAAGATATCGTTACTGAAGAAGGTACATTGTTATTCCCTGCAGGTTCTATCTTCTACGGCAGCGTATTAGAAATTAAAGACCCTCAATGGTTCAACAAAAACGCAAGAGTTTACACTCAAATCACTAAAGTTGTAACTCCTGACGGCAAAACAGTTGATATGAACGCTAAACCGTTCTACAAAAACTATGAATTAAAAGAAGGTCCTTGGATGACAGCAGGTAAAGTTGCATTGTACACAGTTGGTGGTACAGCAGTTGGTACAGGTGCCGGTGTTGGTTTCTCATTCATTCCGAAACCTGACAAAGTAGGTACTGGTATCGCTATCGGTACACCTGTTGGTGCAGGTGTTGGTTTAATCACAGGTTTAGTAACTCCTGGTTTGAACTACAGTGCTAAAGAAGGCGAAGATATTAAAGTTATTTTACTAGAAGATGCAAGCATCGCTAAGTAATAACTGATTGTCTATAAAATTGAAAAACAGGTTTGATTAACTTCAAGCCTGTTTTTTTATGAAGACTTATAAAGTTCAGAATGACATGTTGATGATATTTGTAAGATTTTAAGTCCGCCTCTTCCCCGACGGGAGAGGGGAAAGAACAAACACCCTCTCACTCTGGGACACTAGCCGAACCGGCGAACTTGTGAGCCGAGTGAGACTGCGTGCCGTATGGCTGAGGGCAGAATTTCTTAATGAACGCAGTGAATTTAGAAATCCGGGAGAGGGTTTGAGTTGCAAGGGTATTCAAGATTCTTCGGCAAAAGCCTCAGAATTGTATATGTTCCGTAATTCGATGACAAAAATTGTTACAAAATCTAT
>CAMAGQ010000129.1 GCA_945833895.1 uncultured bacterium | reverse complement strand
GCTGTTATGTCAGGTGTTAGTGCTGCAAAAGGTACAAAAGAAATCGCAGGCGGTTTCAAAGGTGTTAACCAAGAAGTTGCTAACGCTTCTCAAAAAGCATCAAACAAATTGTCAGCAAAAGTTGATGCAGGTAAATTAACAGGTGCTAAAGCCGATAAGGCAACAGAAGCAGCAGGTAAACTTCAAGATCAGGCAACAAAATACGGCGGAGCAAACATTCCTGATGGAGCAGGTGCAGGCGGCGGTAATGGCTTTAGTCTAAATTCTAAAAACTTAATGGAAGTTGGCGGATTTTTACAACAAGCAGGTGCTCAACTTGGTGCAATGAATCAACAAAAACAAGGTGTTCAAACAGGAGCAGTAACTTCACCTATCCGCAGACAAGGTGCAGTTGTTAGAACAAGAGTTAGAGCATAATCTCCTTAATTCATTTTATCCCAGTCGATTTCGCCTGCCGGCGTAAGGTTATGGTATTTGTACGAATTTAGAATAAATTGCTCATTGAACAGCCCTTTATTTATAAGTAATTTAACAATATCGGGCAAAAGGCTTGTACTGCCTGCAAGAGTTCCGTCTTTTGATGCGGCACGTATTCCGTCAAAAAAGACTTTTGAACCAGCAAATGTAAACTCTTTCAACTTGCTGTGTGTGCAAGGCAGACAATCTGATATTAACAAAATTTTGTCCTGCGGTTTAGCCTTGAAAAGCAATCTTAAGGCATCATCAGAAACATGCACTCCGTCAGCGATAATTTCTGTGTAGAGCTTATCGTTTACCAATGCGCTGAGTGCCGTTGATTTACCTCTATGCGAAATTCCGCTCATTGCGTTAAATGTGTGCGTAACCCCGTCACAACCGTCTAAATCTCCACCCGTACAGTGTCCTGCCTGAACTTTTATTCCTTTGTCTTTCAGATATTTAATAAAATCAGGCGAGGAAAGTTCAGGAGCAAGAGTAACAATTTTAATAAAATCATCTTCAAGCGGTTGAAAGTTCTCAATGGTCGGTGTCATAAAGTATTTTGCATCATGAATACCTTTTTTCTCGGGATTAAGAAAAATCCCTTCAAGGTGAACGCCGACAATTTTTGCCATATCGCTTGATTGATTTTTTGCCGCAGTTTTGATGATTTCGATTTGTTGCTTCGTGTTGGAAACAGAATCGGTCACAAGGGTCGGAAAAATGTAGCCGACACCTTCTTTGCGAATTTCTTTAGACAAATAAATCACATCATCAACCGCAGCAGTATTAAAATCGACACCGTAACAGCCGTGAAAATGTTGTTCAATGAGTAATGGTGTTTTCATAGGTTAAATCACGCTTCCTGCAAAGACTTTTCTTGCTTGCTCTCTGTCGTCAAAGTGAATTGTTTTGTCTTTCAAAATTTGATAATCCTCATGACCTTTTCCGGCAAGGATTACGACGTCGTTGTTATCCGCAATCGTTTTTAATAGAGCGATTGCTTCGCCCCTGTCAGGTTCAACCGTAACAATATCAGGATTTACTGATTGTAAGCCTGCTATAATGTCCGTAATAATCTGTTGCGGGTCTTCCGAACGCGGGTTATCGCTTGTGATAACTATTTTATCAGCCAGTTTTTGTGCTATTGCACCCATTTTAGGTCGTTTTGTAGCATCTCTGTCCCCGCCGCAACCAAACAAGCAGATTAATTTGCCGTCAGCGGGAGTGATTTCTCTTGCTGATTTAAGAACGTTTTCCAACCCGTCAGGCGTGTGTGCATAATCAACAATAACAAGCGGTTTTTTGTTTACAATTTCAAACCTTCCTGCAACTCCGTGAACGTTTTGCAATGCCTTCAGGGATAGTTTGATATCAATTCCCATTGCAAGGGCAGCTGTCAGGGCTGCAAGCACGTTATAAACGCTAAACATTCCGTTCATGTGAAGATTTACGCTGTAGGTTTCGCCGTTATATGTAAGTTTAAATTCAGCACCGTTGAGTGAGAAATTAATGTCAGTTGCCATAACATCAGCCTTATTTTTAACCCCGTAGGTGAATTTTTTAACCCCTTCAGGTACAACGGCAAGAAATCTTTCGCCGTATTCATCATCTTTGTTAATTACTGCAAAATTGCCTTCTTCAAGTTTCTCAAAAAGAATTGCTTTAGCTTTGAAATAATTTTCCATTGTGATGTGGTAATCCAAGTGGTCTTGAGTAAGGTTTGTCAAAATTGCACCGTTAAATCTGCAACCGCCGACTCTATTTTGCTCAAGTGCGTGAGAACTGACTTCCATAACTACATTATCAATTTTTTCAACATCTTTTATCATTCGCAAAGTTGCTTGAAGTTCAGGTGCTTGCGGCGTTGTGTGTTTTGCATCACGGTATTCGCCGTTTGATGAAAGTTTGTAACCCAAAGTACCTATTAATGCACATTTTTCGTGATTTTCTTCAAAGATTTTTTGGATTAGGTGAGTAACTGTTGTTTTACCGTTAGTTCCCGTAATTCCAATCAAATTAATTCCTTTTGACGGACTTGAGTAAAATCTGTCTGCAATATCAGCGATTTTATGTCTTGTAGAATTAACTTGAACCTGCGGAACTTTTACATCAGGAACTTTTCGCTCAACAAGCAATGCCGCAGCACCGTTATCTATAGCCATTTGTGCGTATTCATGCCCGTCAGTGTGTTCGCCCACCAAACAAATAAAAATATCACCTTTTTTAGTTGTTTTTGAGTTGTATGAAATGCCTGAAATTTCGACATTTTTAAAGTTTATAAGATCATCATATTGTAAATATTCAATTAATTCATCTAATTTCATTATATTTCTCCTATACTATTCTGTTTTTGTTGTTTGCTGAGAACCTGTAACTTTATCGGGTTTAAGGTCTAAAATTCTGGCGACCTGCTCTGCAACTTCATGGAAAACAGGTCCTGCTACAGTGTTACCCCAAACAGGGCCTTTTTTTGCACTGTCGATAACGACATATATTAACACTTGCGGGTCACTTGCAGGGAAGTAGCCTATTGTTGAGGTGTACATTGTGCCTGAGTATCCGGGGCCGTTTTCAAGAGGTTTTCTTGAAGTTCCTGTTTTTGCCGCAATGTTGTATTTGTCCATTTTTATTGCGGATTTTCCTTTGTTAATACTCACGGCAAGCAATTTTGTAATTGAGCGGGCTGTTTCAGGCGAAATTGTCTGAACTCGTTTAATTTTTTCAGCCGCTTCTTCTTCCGAGTATTTTATAATGTGCGGAGTTACCCTCACCCCGTCATTTGCAAGTGCGGATACGGCTGAAACCATTTGCATAATTGAAACGGACGTCCCGTAACCGTAGGACATTGTCATGTGAAGCCCCTTATCCCACAAGTTTGGCGGAGCAAGCAAGCCCGAAGATTCCCCCGGTAAATCAATGCCTGATTTTGAACCAAAACCGAATTTTTTGAGCATGTCGTAAAATTCTTTGTGGGTCATTAACGCACCGACGTTAACCGAGCCGATATTACTTGAGTGTTCAAATAAATATACAAGGTTTATTTTCCCCGGTGCTCCTCTTTCTCTGTAGTCGTAGTTTTCAATGGTATATCCGCCGAATTTCATACGTCCCGAGTCTTCAATGATTGAATTTTCGTTTATTTTCCCAAGTTCCATTGCACTTGTGACTGTTATTGTCTTAAATGTTGACCCAGGCGGGTAAACGTCAGTCAGTGTCCAGTTTTTGATTTGCTGATTTGATGCCTTTTGGAAATGGTTTGGATCATAAGTCGGGTAAACCGCATAGGCAAGAATTTCGCCGTTTTTAGGGTTCATTACAATAACCGCACCGCGAAGAGCATCTTTTTCTTGAATAATCTTATTCAATTCCTTTTCGCATACGTGCTGAATAGCCGCATCAATTGTCAGTGTAATGTCTTGCCCTTTCGGATTTCTTGTCGGTCCAATCGGGTCTGTCGGAATTTTATAGATAATTCTGCCGTCACGGGTTTTTTCGTATGTCGCTCGGACTGCGTGTTCAAGTTTGTCTTTTGCTGTTAATTCAACCCCGTTTGAAACTCCCGCATCAAAATTGTAAAAACCTAAAACATGTGATGCAAAAACCCCTTGCGGGTATTCTCTTGTGTTCTTTTTGTCAAGACTTATTGACCTGAAACTGTTGTCGCTGATTACTGCCATAACTTTCTTGGCGGTATCTCTATCAACATCTTTTTTTACGGCAATTACAGGAATTTTCGTATTAGAAAGTTTGCTGTATAAATTGGCTTCCGAAATTCCCAGAATAGGTGCAAGTAACTTTGCCAGTTTCCGCGGATTTTCTTTTTGTGAATATTCAATCGGACGTGCGTAAATATTGTAGTAAATTCTGTCTGTGGCAAGTTTTATCCCGTGCCTGTCGTATATGTCGCCTCTTACAGCAAAATCATGGTTTGCTCGTTGTATTCTTCCACGCTCACGGTATTTATGCGGGTCAAAAATCTGTAACCGTATGAGGTGAACCACTAAACATCCGATAACTACCCAGTACAAAATAACAAGAATATTTAGTCTTTTGTTACATATCCTTGTT
>CAMAGQ010000128.1 GCA_945833895.1 uncultured bacterium | reverse complement strand
TATATATTTAATGAATTAATATATGGATTTTGACCATGTTTATATTATGATTATATTGCTGAAAATAGCAAGTTAGTAAGTATAAAGACTTATAAATCATATAATAAAAAGAGGTAGTTTTTAATGAAGTACAGCGTTTTAAGTGTACTAATATCGTGGTTTTTTCCAACCAGAAAAGACCGGAATAAATTTAGGAATTTCTGCGAAGGCTTAGAAAACAGAGAAAGAATTAACACAGCACAAAAAAGATATATTAAATTGATTTCAAAGATAAGAAAACATTCAGATGAAAAAATAAAAGTTTTGTTTCTTGTCAACGAAAATTCAAAGTGGAAAACTCAATCACTGTATGATGAATTTTCCAAATCCGAAAAGTTTGAACCCGTAATCGCTTTGACAATTGCGGATGCTCAAAAAAGGTTGTCAAAAAAAGATAAATTACAAATCCTTGAAGAAAATTATAAATTCTTCAACGACAAGGGTATGACTTGTGTTTACGCTTGGAATACAAAAACAAACAGAGCAATAAACTTGAAAAATTTCAATCCGCAAATCGTATTTTATCAACAACCGTGGTATTTACCGAAAATTCAAAAACCAAATGTTGTTTCAAAATTTGCACTGACTTGTTATGTACCGTATTTCGTGCCAAATTACGGAATTTTGAATATGGATTACTTTGATTTCCACAAATTCTTATTCAGAAATTACGTGTTAAATAAAGACTGGGAAAACATTTACAAAGAGTATGCGGGCGAAGATTACGGCAAAAATATCAGAGCAATCGGTCACACCATGCTTGACGATATTTACTTGAACAAAGATAAAGAAAATGATGCAAATTCTGATAAAAAAGAAGAGAAACCGAATTACGTAATCTATGCTCCGCACTGGTCAATTCCTTACGGAGAGAACGAAAACGACGAAAATTACGGAACTTTCTTGTGGAATCATAAGTTGATACTCAATTATGCACAAAACCATCCTGAGGTTAACTGGGTATTCAAGCCGCATCCGACCTTAAAACTTGCACTCAAAAGGACGGGGCTGTTTACGGACGAGGCAATAGAAAATTACTACAAAGAATGGGAAAAAATCGCAACGCCTTGCTATTCATCAAATTATATGGATATTTTTCTTGAGTCAAAAGTATTGATTACGGATTGCGGGTCGTTTCTTGTTGAATATTTCTGTACGGGTAAACCGATTGTCCACCTGATTTCTGACAAGTGTAAAGTTGTTCCGCCGCTGACTTCTCAAAAGATTTTTGACACCTTCTACAAGGTAAGAAATGCAGGAGAATTTTACAACAGTCTTGATACTTTATTACAGAGAAATTATGATTACAAAAAAGACGACCGCTTGAAGGTTCTGAAAGAACTAAATCTTGAAAATTGTTACGCAGCAAAAAATATAATTGAAGATTTGCAAACGGCGATAGAAGGAGAAAATAATGCAAAATAAATTAAAAAATTACGGAATAATACTTGCATCAGGAACAGGAAGCCGCTACAGCAGCGATATTCCTAAGCAATTTATTAAAATTGCAGGGAAAACCGTTCTTGAACACACTGTTGAAATATTTGAAAAATCCGCAAACATTGACGAAATCATTCTTGTTATAACTCCTGATTACAGACATATTGCAGAAAATATTTTGCTAAAAAATAACTACAAAAAAATCTCAAAATTATTAAACGGCGGAGCAACAAGAAAAGACAGTTCATTTATCGCAATTTCTTCAATTGAAGACGAAGAGGCAAACGTTTTAATCCACGACTGTGCAAGACCTTTTGTGACAGAAACCATACTTTCCGATTGTGTTAAGGCACTTGAAAAATACAGTGCGGTTGACGTTGCAATTCCGTCAGCAGATACAATTATCAAGGTTAAAAATGATACTATCGACAGTATTCCAAACCGTGCAGAACTTCAACGCGGTCAAACTCCGCAATGTTTCAAACTGTCATTAATCAAAAAGGCTCACGAACTTTCAAAAGGCGATAATAATTTTACTGATGACTGCGGACTTATCGTAAAATATAACCTTGCGGAGGTTTATGTTGTAGCAGGTTCGGGCGAAAACATAAAAATAACTTATCCTGAAGATATTTTCATGGCAGACAGATTGTTCCAGATAAGAAGCACAATTTATCCCGAAAACACTTCTTTAGAAAATATAAAAGATAAGGTTATCGTGGTTTTTGGCGGCACAAGCGGAATCGGTCAATGTATAAAAGAACTTGCAGAACAGTACGGGGCAAAGGTTTACGCAGAATCAACCCGTTCAGGGTGTGATATTACAAATTACGAAAGTATTTGCAAAGTTCTTGAACGAGTATACAAACAAAACGGAAAAATTGATTATGTAGTAAATTCTGCGGGAATTTTGAGAATGGGAAAACTTTTGGATAGAGATATTTGTGATGTGCGAAAAGATATTGAAATAAACTACATCGGCTCAATAAACGCAGTAAAAGCAAGTATTCCTTATTTGCAAAAATCGGAAGGTGCGATTTTATTGTTCGCATCAAGTTCATACACAAGAGGAAGAGCGTTGTACTCAACCTATTCTTCAACAAAAGCAGGTATTGTAAATCTTTCGCAGGCACTTGCTGAAGAGTTGATTTCTGATAAAATAAGAATTAATGTGATTAACCCTGAAAGAACGGCAACACCGATGAGGTTTAAAGCATTCGGGCAAGAACCCGCAGGAAGTTTGCTTGAACCTGAAAAAGTTGCTCAGGCATCATTGAAAACATTGCTTTCTGACTTGACAGGTCAGGTAATCGACGTAAGACGAGGGTAAATATGGGACTTTTACAGAAAATATTTGAGATAACAAACATTGATAACCACAAGGTTATTACGCTTATGGGGTTTAAGTTAAAAATTAAAAAATCCGGACAGAAAGAAAAATTATTCATCTTTGAACATATTTTTTGTAATTTTATAAAAAGTTTTTGCAAAGTAAAGAAAAACAAGATTGTTTTTATAAATTTTATCAGTTGGCAATACGCGGATAACCAGAAATACTTGGCGGAAGAATTTCTTTCAAGGGATTTGAAAGACCTTGATTTGGTTTGGTTTTCAAACAATCATACAGATTTAAAACTAATTCCAAAGGGCTTGAGAATAGTGAATTACAACACACTACAAGCATTGTACGAATTTATGACCGCAAAAATCTGGGTTATTAACGCTAATCCGTTTTTGATGCTCAAAAAAGGTGCTAAAAAATTGAAAGGCACTTTGTGTATGCAGACCTGGCACGGCACAATGGGGATTAAACAGGAAAGTGCCAGTGCGTCGAAGGCTTACCAAAATTTAGGCTGGACAAAGTGGCAAAAACTTTCTGCCGCTATGTATGATTATATTTTTACAGACAGCGAATTTGAAAAAGAAAAATACAAAACCGCCTTCTGGGGCTGCGGTGAAATCCTGAAATACGGAATTCCTCGTGATAAGAATTTTTATATTAAAGGCGTTGATTATTCAAAGAAAATCAAAGAATACTACAACCTTCCGCAGGAGAATAAAATTCTTCTTTATGCTCCGACTTGGAGAGTTGATAAAAGATGCAACGTTTACAATATCGACATCAAACTCTTGAAAAGGGTTCTGAATAAAAGGTTTGGCGGAGATTGGTCAATTCTTATAAGAAGTCACTCACAGATGGGAAAAGTAATATTTAATGTGCTTTATGATAAAGATGAAGTGGTGAATGCCTCATTATACCCTGATATGCAGGAATTGTTATTGTCTGCGGATGCACTTATCACAGATTACAGTTCATGCCTGTCGGAGTACACGATTTTAGAAAAGCCGTCGTTCATTTACGCAACCGACGTGAAAGACTTTGAACAGGGATTTGCGTACCCGATAACGGATTTGCCGGGGGAAATTGCCGCAGATAACGGTGAACTTGCAGAGAATATTTTGAACTTTGATGAGGAAAAATTTAAACAGAAAGCAAAAAAATTTCTTGACGATAAAGGGCACTTTGATGATGAAAATTCTTGTAAAAGAATTGTTGATTTTATACTTGATAAAATGGAGCAAAACTAAAGAAATATGACGAATTACGACCTATATTCATTTGATATTTTTGATACAATAATTACCAGAAAAGTTGCGAAACCTAAAGGGATTTTCGTACTTATGCACCATGAAATAAATATAAATCCAAAATTCGCAGATTTACCTCTTGATGTGAAAACAAACTTTTTCCAATACAGGGAAAACGCGGAATACAGGCAACGCCGTTTGAATGCGATGTGGAAAGATGATAAAGATATCACGTTTAATCAACTATACAAGGATTTACAGGAAACTCATTATCTGTCAGATGAGCAAACAGAAGCCTTGAAAGAACTTGAACTAAACCTTGAATACGAAAATATTGTTCCTATCAATGAAAATATTCACAAGATAAATAAACTTGTCGCAGAAGGCAAAAGGGTCGTTTTGATTTCTGATATGTATTTGCCTGAAACTTATATAAGAAAACTTCTTTCAAAAACTCAATTAACAAACGATATTAAAATCTATTTGTCTTCAGAAGTCGGATTTAAA
>CAMAGQ010000127.1 GCA_945833895.1 uncultured bacterium | reverse complement strand
CACAGAGTTGCTGTTGCGGTTATGGATTTTGACTTTATGGGCGGTTCAATGGGCAGTGTCGTCGGCGAAAAAGTCACTCGCATTTTTGAAAAAGCCATTGAGTTAAGACTTCCCGTAATCGCCATAACTTCTTCAGGCGGGGCAAGAATGCAGGAAAGTGCGTTAAGCCTTATGCAAATGGCTAAAACATCCTGTGCTTGTGCAAGACTTGATGAGGCAGGTTTGTTATATATTAATCTTATTACAGATCCTACTTTTGGCGGTGTAACCGCAAGTTTCGGAACTTTAGGCGATATTATCATTGCCGAACAAGGAGCAAGAGTCGGATTTGCAGGACGCAGAGTTATCGAACAGACTATCAGACAAAAACTGCCGTCAGACTTTCAAACAGCAGAGTATTTGATGAAGTACGGACAGGTTGATATTGTTTCTCCTCGTAAAAAATTGAGAGAAACGTTGTCTAATATTCTGGCTATGCACGAATAAGGAGTATTTATGGCTACAGTTTTAGATTTTGAAAAACCTATATTAGAAATTCAAGAAAAAATTGAGGAATTAAAAAAAATGAGTCAGGAATCCGGCATGGATGTAAATAAAGATATTGAAGTATTAGAACAAGAAGCGGAAGATTTTAAAAAGGAATTATTCTCAAACCTAAATCCGACACAGAAAATGCAAATTGCAAGACATCCTGAAAGACCGAACTTTATGGATTACGTAAACAGAATTTGTACGGACTTTGTCGAATTACACGGGGATAGAGTAGGAACTGACGATAGAGCAATCGTCGGCGGATTGGCTAAACTTGACGGCAGACCTGTTATGATTATCGGCACAATGAAAGGTAAATCTACCAAAGAAAATTTGGAATACAATTTTGGTATGCCGCAGCCTGAAGGTTACAGAAAAGCACTCAGATTGTTTAAACACGCTAATAAATTTCATCTTCCGATTATCACAATTATTGATACTCCGGGGGCGTATCCTGGAATTAGTGCGGAAGAACACGCTCAAGGTGCTGCGATTGCAACAAACTTGAAAGAAATGCAAAAGTTAGGTGTTCCCGTTATTGCAATTATATCAGGTGAAGGCTGTTCTGGCGGAGCTTTAGGGCTTGCTGTGGCAAACAGAGTTTACATGCTTGAACACGCTTATTACACAGTAATTTCTCCAGAAGGTTGTGCATCTATTTTGTGGCGTGATGCGTCAAAGAATTTGGAAGCGGCTACAGCGTTGAAAATTACCGCACCACACCTGTTAAAATTCGGCGTGATTGACGGAGCGATAAAAGAACCTGTTCGCGGGGCTCACACAGATTACGAAGAAATGGCATCCGAGATGAAAAAGACTATTTTAGAGGCTTTGGACGAGTTGTCGGGCATGTCTTCAGAAGAGTTAAGAAACCAGAGATACGACAAGTTTAGAAAAATGGGTGCTTATATCAGTTAGATTTAATCGGCGGGTTTTGCCCGCCTTTTTCAGTAAGAGGATGTTATGACTGAGAATTATTACGAATTAAGATTGCAGATTAATCCTGACATGGAGGATTTGATTTCTGAAATATTCTTTGAGAATTTTGACTGCGAAGGGATTGTACTTGCAGAAGAAACTTACAAAGATTTGGAAATAGTTTCAACAACAGAAGGAACGTTGAGAATATTTCTTAAAAACGAATATGACGACGATGAGGATTTAAAATACGACATCGAAAACGTTCTTGACCTGTCAAGAGAAGAGTTTTTGTCACGAGGCTTGAGTGACGAAGAACTTGGCTCATGGGAATTTACGCTTGAAAAGAAAGAAAACGAGGATTGGTCAAAGAAATGGAAGGAAAGTTGGGACGTAACGCACGTGACAGACGGAATTGCGGTTGTTCCTGACTGGATAGACTACGAACCAAAAGAAAACGAAGTTATAATTAAACTGGAACCGGGGTGTGCTTTTGGAACGGGAACACACCAGACCACACAACTATGTATGAAAGCACTGGAAAAATACCTGAAACCGAATGATACAGTTGCAGATATTGGCATGGGAAGCGGAATTTTGTCGATATTGGCGAAAAAACTGGGGGCATCATACGTTTACGGCTGCGATAACGACGAAACAGTAATCGAAGTTGCCAAAGACAATGCCCGCAAAAACGGGATAACCATCAGCCCTCGCCCTTTTGGGGAGAGGGAAGAATTTCTTAATGAACGCAGTGAATTTAGAAATTCGGGAGAGGGTTTTTATGTTGAATTAAACACAGCAGATAAAGTTTCTAAGCAATTTGATTTTGTGTGTGCGAATATTCTCCATTTCGTTCTTGCTGAAATCATGCCGGATTTGAAAAACATTATGAAGCAAAACGCTCTGATGTCGCTTAGCGGAATTTTGGACGAGAAAAAGCAGATGGTAATTGATGCTTATGAACGAGAAGGGCTTGAACTCGTTGAAGAAATTCATCAAGACCAATGGACGTCGTTTGTTGTAAAAAGAATTGACTAAATTTTTATAAAGGAGTAAACAATGAGTAAATCAGCAATAATAATACCTGCAAGATACGGTTCATCAAGGTTAGAGGGTAAACCGCTTTTGAAAGTTCTTGGCAAATCAATCATTCAATGGGTTTACGAAAAAGCACAGCAGGCTAAGTTTGCAGATATGATTATTGTCGCAACCGATGACGAAAGAATTTTTGACGAGGTGAAAAGTTTCGGCGGGGAGGTCGAAATGACATCAGTCAACCACAAATGCGGTTCGGATAGAATTATGGAAGTCGTTGCACGTCACCCTGAAATCGGCTACATCTGCAATCTTCAAGGGGATGAACCTTTAATCAAATCTGAAAGTATTGATGCTGTTATCCAAAATGTTAAAGAAGATGAATATGCTGATATTTCAACACTGGTAAGAGTTTTAACAGACGAGAAAGAAATCAACAACCCTAACCTTGTAAAATGCGTAATCGATAAGAACAATTTCGCACTGTATTTTTCACGTTCAAAAATCCCTTACGAAAGAAACGTAAACGAAGGGAATTTCTACGGACACCTCGGGATATACGGCTACAAACGCAAAGCGTTGGAAACAATGACATCATTACCGCAAACCCCGCTTGAAAAAACAGAAAGCCTTGAGCAGCTTCGTGCGTTGGAAAACGGCATGCGTATAAAAACAAGCGTGGTCGACTTTGTGCCTGTAGGTATTGATACAAAAGAAGATTTGGAAAAATTCAGACAAATTGTCGAATCGAAACTTCAAAACGCTTAATTTTCCTCAAAAAAGTAAATTGTGGCAAAAAGAAACGGATGAAATCCTCTAAAGTTCTAATTATTACCAGATATACAGTTAAGCAAATCCATAACTCGAATAATTGTTCAAAACGTATTCTACAGAAAAAATACCGTCGCATAAATAAACATATAAATGTTGGTTAAAATTTCAATAATATTTTTTAAAATTGATGCTTGCAATTTTGTGTAAATTAGTGTAACATATTGTTATAAAACTATAGAAAAATAAACAAAATGTAATATTTTTCAAATGTTTAAGAATTATTGTATAGGTTTACATAAATAAAGTAAGGAAAAGAATATGACAGAGAATTTAGAAATGTCTGCAGAATCTGAGGATCGTCAAAGAATATTACTTGCAGATGATGAAGCAAGTATTAGACGTATCTTGGAAACTCGTTTGAAAATGGCAGGTTATGATGTTTATACTGCACAAGACGGAGAGGAAGCAGTATCAGCATTCAATAAATATAATCCTGATTTGGTAGTCCTTGACGTAATGATGCCAAAAATGGACGGCTACGGTGTAACAAGAGAAATCAGAAGATCTTCAGATGTTCCAATTATTATCCTAACCGCGTTAGGTGATGTTTCGGAAAGAATTACAGGTTTAGAACTGGGTGCAGACGACTATGTCATAAAACCTTTCAGCCCGAAAGAACTTGAAGCAAGAGTTAAAGCAGTATTGAGAAGAACAAATAACCGTGAAATGGTAACACCGTCAGGTAAAGTGACTAAGAACGTCATCACAACCGGTAACATCAAAATTGATACAGCAAGACGTCAAGTTTACAGAAAGAATGAACGCATCAGACTTACCGGAATGGAATTTAGTTTGTTAGAACTTCTTGTAAACAACTCAGGTCAAGCGTTCTCAAGAAACGAAATCCTGCAGCACGTTTGGGCATATCCGCCTGATCACAGAATTGATACAAGGGTTGTCGATGTCCACATTTCAAGACTTCGTTCAAAACTTGAAACCGACCCTGCGAACCCTGAACTAATCTTAACAGCACGCGGAATCGGATATATGTTTCAAAGAATAAACTAGATGTAAAAAAGGGGGTTAAAAAACCTCCTTTTTTAGTGAAAAAAATTGTGACAAAAAATTATTTTTACATAATGAAAAAATAATAAAAAGAAGTACTTGCGTTTAAACCTTTTTTTGATAATATGGAGAAGAAGATATATGGCGGGAGTCGTCAAGCGGTTAAGACCTCGGATTGTGGTTCCGATATGCGTGGGTTCGAATCCCATCTCCCGCCCCATTTTTAAAAATTGCACCTTCGGGTGCTTTTTTATTGCGGATTATAAATAGACAGTTA
>CAMAGQ010000126.1 GCA_945833895.1 uncultured bacterium | reverse complement strand
GAGTTTGATGTTTGGTACAAATATATTTTTCTACATCTTTTAGCCTACGGGATTGATGTGAACGCCGAGGGCATGAAAAAGTTCTATTCAAAAGATAAACGCGGTACTGAAATGGATATTGTTCGATTTTTTGCAAAAAGAAATATTAAAGACCTTATCGCAGAAATTCATAAAGCAGGAGGGATTGCGGTTCTTGCACATCCTGCTTGTTGTTGGGCTTTGAATATGGAAAGTTTTATAAAGGATTTGGTTGAAATAGGACTTGACGGAATTGAGGTCTATTACCCTTATCCGCGTTGGCGTAAGTATGTAAAATTTTCTGACCCTGATAAGTTGGAACAAATTGCTGATAAATATAATCTTATAAAAACCGGCGGAACTGATTTCCATGGAGAAACACTATAGAAAAGAATTCCATATTACAGGAATTCTTTTCTAGTTGAAAATTTTTAAAATTTTCTAATCTCCGTATCTCCAAGTGTGATGGCGGTGTTGAACGTGAGTTTTATATTCTCCGTTGCATACAAATTTATAAATTTCAGCGGCAGGATTGTCCATATCATCAGTAATATCTAACAATCGTTCGTTAACTTTCGGGTATTCGGCTACTGCAAAACCTTCCGCATCATAAGCGTAGTATGAAAGACGGGTTGCGGTTTTGTTTTCGCAATCAATAGCAACTTTTGCTCTAGAACTCCAAATGTCCATACTGAACATTCTTTCTATCGGTTGTTCATCGGCAATATACTTTGTCCAAAGTGTATAAACGCTGCCTTCACCTTCTCCTGTATAATAATTTGATTGAGTTGTACTTCTGATACTGTCTGCATCTACGTAATTACCCTGTCCAACAAGTACCCAGTGGTACGCACTTGCGGGCAATCCCAAAAGGACGAAGATTGCGACTATACTTAACAACGGTGAAATCCTTTTCATAAGATAAACCTTTCTATCTTGTAATAATTCACTCTGAAATATTATCATATTTCAATTGTTATTACTATACTCTTTTTAGATGATATAAAAAATGGTTAAGTTATGTAACCATTCCCCCTAAAAAATAGCAAAAAATTTTCGGTACAGATATTATAATAGATATAGATTTTAAAAATAGGTGTCGATTTATGAAAGTAGAAAATGTTTCCAATCGTTTTCACAAAGAACTTACCCCGATAAAAAGTTCAACGATTACAACCCCGCTTACTCCAAATAACAACGAACAACAAAGATTGTCAGGTTATGAAATCCCTTTTGGAGCAATTTATGGTGTTAAACCAATAAAAAATGTTCTGGATAAGAAACTTCAAATTCTCCAGAAGTTGGAGAGTTTGCTTGACGAAAAACAAAAATCTTCGTATGAAGCGGCGTTTAAAGAAGTCAGAGATAAATATGAAAAAGAAATAAAAAGGTTTGTCAGAAAAGCACTTTTTGATGAATATTCAAAAAGTGAAATTTCTACGGAACTTGAAAGTTTCGGCGGTTTTGGAAAAGATTCGGTTAGAGATTTTTCTATGAACTTTTTATACAGGCATGTTGAGGCTTTACTTCCTAAACTGCAAAGAATATCAGATGATACGGAAAAGTTAATGGAAAGCCGTAAGGCTGCTGATAATAACGATTATGAACTTCTCGGCAAACTTCATTCAACCATTGTCGCTGATGATTTGAATTTGACCGCTGCATATAGACAATATTATGAAAAATTAAATTCAATGACAAAATTGTCAGAGGTTCATCGTGCATTCCCACGATTTAAAATTCCGCCAAGCCCCGGAAATGTTGCGGGTAAAAAGATTGTCGGAACTTTGCCGAAAGATGTTTTTGTAAGATATGACGAACTTTTAAAACAAGGTTTAAAAAATGATGCGAAACAACTTTTGCAAGATACAATCGAAGGTATAATAAAAATAATTGCAAAAGACTCCGGAACTGATTTGGAGTTCCTTCGTGCAAAATTATCAAAGAGTGCAAACAAAGCGTTCTTATCGACATACTACAATGTAAAATCAACCCATGGTTTTGCATCTTATCCTGAACATCGTAAGATTAAATCTCCGATTCTTTCCAAAGCGGATATTGAATTATTGTCGATAGATTACGACAGATTTGTCTTACACGTATTGAAAAAACAGTATCTTGAGGGTGCAAAACTTTCTGATATTAGATATACCGAAGGCAAACACACTATTTCGCCTGCTTCGCTTCCTTCAGAATACAAGTTTGAAAAACCTGATACTAAAGTTAGAGCAATATTACGTATGGCGGAGGATTTAAAGAAAGAAGAAACCGCTTACGAAAGATTTAACGTTGATCAGTTTAAGAACAGATTAAAACATTTTTTCTATAGCGATTTTTCGGACAGTGAATTTATTCTCAACAGAATTATTGATTTTGAATCAGCAAAATTTGTCGAAGGTGACAGGCAGCCGTTGATTAAGTTTTTGCGTACATTAGATGATTTGAGTGAAAAGAAGATTTCGCTGGAGGATGCTGAAAATATTATTAAACAGGAAGATTTAAGACCTTTGGGTTCTGATTTAATAAATGCAGCGGAAAAAGAAAAAAATCTTCAACAGTTGCGAGAAGAACAGAAAGTAGTAAATGAGTTTACTAAATACTCAAAAAAATACGATAACGCAATAGATTCTTTGTTCAGGGCTGACCTTGAAGAGGTTGCGACTTTGTGTATTTCTCACAAACCGAAATCTATAGAAGAGTCAAGAGAAATTAGTGATAAAATTATGAAAATTATTTCTGATTTTACAGGCAAAGACGGAATTACCGAACCTGTAAGACTTGAAAAAACTTTGAAAAACTTGAACGAATTTTATCATTACAAGACCTTCTACCCTGATAGTCCGCAGTTGAAATCTGCCGTAAAATTTGCGACAAACCCTGACGGTACGCTTAATGAAGCAAAAGCAGGTCAGTATTTATTCTGTAGTGATATCGTTGAAAAGTATCCGGCAAGTTCGGGATTTTTCACCGGGACTGACAACAAGATTTTTACTACAATTATGCAAAAATCTCCGGACAATCAATCTGCCATTTTAAATCTTATTAAATTTGACGACTATAAAATGATTAACGAGAAAGAACGTTTACGCTTATCCTCAATATTGACTCATTTTGATATTAATTCGGCAAGTGAGAAAGAAATTATTCAGTCGCTGGTAGAAAATGTGTATGTGAAAAATCCGACAACTATAGTAACTTCTTTGAATAAAGACGGTGCGCAAACTATTGAATCTGTGATGATGCCATCAGCGAAAGAGTCAATTATGGAAGATAAACCTTATCCTATTTGTTTGAAATATTTTCAGGCATTTGAAAAATCTATGGGTCGTGTCGGACAATCCAAAGAGGAAGACGGTATTCAAATTATCGGAACAAATAACAAAAGTTTGAGAAAACTGTACAAACAGGAAGTAAAAATTCCAATGGAAGAACGATTATATTCAACACAGGGCAATTACGTGTTTGACGTATATAAATCAGGTCTGCACAAACTTAAAAATTCTAAAGCATAATTAAACGGAGGCTTTGAGATTTGCCGTAAAAATTTGGCAATAGATAATAAGTTTTAAAGGTCTTAATTTTTCGTGCTGTTTTTAATTATATACGGACGAACAAAAGCCCAAGTTCCGTAGAATGAAGTCAAAGCACCCGTGATGCTCAATGCTTTAGATAATTTTTTGCGGTTTGAAAGTAAACTTCCAAGGGTGAGAAGTGTTGTGCCTGTCATAATTCCGAGATAGCCTTTGAAAATTGTTCTCGGAACTACGATTGTGTCGTTCATATCAGCAGAATTTTTCACTTTTGTCTGGAATTTATCGAGGAAACTTCTTTCTTTTTGCTGTGCAGGTTGAGCAGTAAATGCGGTTGTTGATTGAATTTTGTTGACTTGCATTGGAAACCTCCTGATATTATAAAACACAAATATATAAATTTTTGCTACTTATCATATTTAAAAAATCCTGTTTGAACAATATTCTTGCCGAATTTGGCTTCCAGTTTGTCAAAACACTTTGCTAATTTTGCTTTTTTGTCATAAGTAGAAGTATCAGTGTACAAACTCAATTGCTCAGAACTTTGTTCTCCGATTTTTCCCAGATAAACACCTGTGCTTCTGTATAAAATTGACGGTTGATATATTTCTTCAAGTAATTGTATGGCAATTTCGGATATTTCAAGTTCAAAATCAACGGGAGTTAACAGGTCTTGTTTTGTGTAGTAAACTTTAAAATCCTTTGTCCTTAGCATAACTCCAATTTGCAGACATTTTGTACCGTACGAACGAAGTTTTCTGCAAGATGTGTGAATATGTCTGTTTAATTCGCTTTTTATAAAATTAATATCGGAGGTAAAAATTCCAAAAGCACGGGTATTTTGAATTGACTTAGGCAACTTTTCTTTTGTTGAAATCGGCGAAACCATTTCGCCAATCAGTTCGTGACGCATTTCTATTCCGTGGATTCCGATTTTAGCATCCAGCCATTTGTCTGAACGGTTGACAAGTTCCAGTGCTGTTAAAATTCCGTGACGTTTTAATTTTAATGTAAGTTGTCTGCCAATTCCCCAGATTTCATCAATCGAGGTCTTTTGTAATACTT
>CAMAGQ010000125.1 GCA_945833895.1 uncultured bacterium | reverse complement strand
TCTTGTTTGCAAGAGGTGGCGGAAGCAGTTCAGGTGATTTTAACCCTTCTGTATTGCCGAGTCCCGTAAATTCGCAAGCGGGAGCATATACTGCGATTAATGAAACTTTTAATTACGCTTTTAGACATGCTGATTATTCTTTTATGCCATTGCCTAAGCGAATAAGAATGAGTATGGCAAATCAGTATGCTATAGGTGTACAACAATCATTACCTTATAAAACAGAATATCAAAAAGCCGCAGGATATTGGTATCAACCGTATGCAAATTTTGAAAATATACATCTATCAAATGGGCCTAGGGTTGATATTCAATCATACGGAACACTGGTAGGTGCAGATTCAGAATATAAACCATTAAAAAGAGGTTGGGGAACGGTCACAACTCCATATATCGGTTATAATGGAAGTTCTCAACACTATTCCGGAGTTTCAACATATACAAATGGTGGAATATTAGGAGTAACTCAAACCTTCTATAAGAACGATTTCTTTACTGCATTAACGGTCAATGCAGGTGCTAATGTAGGTGAAGCCAGCACAATGTATGGACATGAAAACTTCACTACGTTAATGGCAGGTGTCGCAAGTAAAACTGGATATAACTTTGAATTTAAAGATGGTAAATATATAATACAACCAAACTATATGATGTCATATTCATATATAAATACGTTTGATTACACGAATGCAGCCGGAGTGAGAATAAACTCGGATCCGTTGCATACGATACAAATACATCCTACAATAAAATTTATAGGTAACTTGAAAAACGGCTGGCAACCTTATGCAAGTGTCGGAATGGTATGGAATTTATTAAATGAAACAAAAGTAACGGCAAATAATGTAACCTTACCACAGATGAGTATAAAACCGTATGTAGAGTATGGAGTTGGTGTACAAAAACAATGGAAGGACAGATTTACTGGATTTGTACAAGCCTTGTTGCGAAATGGCGGACGGAACGGTATTGCATTAAGTTTTGGCTTTAAATGGACAATAGGAAAAGAACCGAAATCTGTTGAAAAAGTACAAGCCCCGGTGACAAAAGGTGTATATTCCTCAAGTGGTAATACTGTTTCATCTGCCAAAAAAGTTGTAATAAAACAACTAAAACGAGTGTAGGCGGTTTTTGTTATTCTTCTTTTCATTTCGAACCAATATCCACGTACCTAATCAATATTTTACATAGAATTACTGTACTCGTCCGCACGGGGCATAATGCTACCAATTACTTTGCATTTTGTTCAGGTCATAAATATTTCCCTTGACAGTTTTACACCAAGCGAAAAATTATCCAAAACAGTAATTCAGAAAGAACCACCAATCCGTCATTCTAAGCAAAATATTGATAATTGTTGTGAATATTTGTACAAAGTGCGAAGAATCTAAATCAATAACATAGCAAAAGGCATTAAATAGATTCTTCGGGTTTCACCCTCAGAATGACGGTGTTGAACCCTCTCCCGAATTTCTAAACTCACTAACGTTCATTAAGAAATTCATCACTCCCCCAAAGTGGGAGGGTGTTTGTCTGTCCCCCTCTCCTAATGGGAGAGGGCAAGGGGTGAGGGTTCGGACTTAAAATATTGAAATTTTCACCAACATGTCATTCTGAACTTGTTTCAGAATCTCATAATTTAACAAGTAAGTCATTTAATTGGTGGGTGCTATTTCTTGTTGGGCAGGTATGCCCAGCCGACTGTCCAAAGTTGCCAAATCCTTAGGTAGTTGGTAACAATATTTACCCCCCCACTAGAGAACTATTTTGAATAAGTCGTAGATGAGTTTTAGTTTTTGTGAGTCAGTTTTTATTATTTCTAACTTTTTGATGAGATAATTGTACATTTCTTCATTTGAGTTAATTGTAACTTGTTGAAAAATTTCATAAGGCTCTACTTCTAACGCTTTTGCTAAGTTTTCAAGAGTGCTTAAGGACATAAAGCCCCTGCCTGTTTCTATGTAACTCAGTGAAGTCGTTGCGATATTCAACGCTTCTGCAAGGTTTTCCTGACTTAAACCTTTTTGTTTCCGCAAATACTGAATTCTTTTTCCTAATTGTTTATTAATCTCTGATTTCATAGTTTAACAAATTTAATACCTGTAATTTTATTATATTTTGTTATCCACGCTAAAACAAATATATAAAACCTATAGGAGTATAGATTATATATATTGACATATTAAGTTTAGTGTATAGAATTAGCATAAAACTATATATATAATCTATAGAAAGTCGATGGTGCGATATGATTAAAGTTAGTGTAATTATTCCCGTGTATAATGTTGAAAAATATTTGAATCAGTGTTTAGATAGTATTTGTGCTCAAACCTTGAAAGAAATTGAGATTATTTGCATAAACGATGGTTCAACTGATAATTCTTGGAAAATATTAGAAAAATATGCTCAAAATGATTCTCGTTTTGTGATTATTAATAAGAATAACGAAGGTGTTTCTGTTGCAAGGAATACGGGCATTTCGTGTGCTGTGGGCGAGTTTATTTGTTTCGTTGATTCTGATGATTACGTGGATAAGAATTATCTGGAAAAATTATACAATGCCGCAGTTGAATATGACTGCGATATCGCGTGTTGCGGATTTGTTCGTTTTAACGGCATAAGGAAAAGCGTCAGAAAAACAATTTCTAAAATTCGTGTTTTGAAAACTATTGAAGAAAAAATAAAAATTGAAAAAATCCCTGAGCATAATTATATATGGAATAAGATTTATCGGAGGAAAAGTTTTCTGGAGCATAATTTGCAATTTGTTCAGCACAGATATTTTGAAGATATTGAAATTGCGATTAAAATTCTGAATTCATTGGGGGATATGGTTACGGTGCCTGATGTCAACTATTATTATCGCAAAAACCCGACATCTATTGTTCATACACAATCGCCGAGGAAAAGAAAAGATTACTACTGGGCAATATCAGAATTTAAAAAATACGTTGATGAGAATAATATCGTGTTGCCAGAAAATAACTTAACAGAAAAACGTTATATTGTAAGGTTTTTCGGAATAATTTTCCTTAAGGTTTATATTAAAGAGTTTGTAACACAAATTAAACTCTTCGGGTTTATTCCTTTATTTAGCGTGTCGCATTAAGAAGTATGCCTAACCTACATTTCCACAGGATTTTGAGCAACACGAAAAAATCCTAGTGGTTCGAAGACTTTCCGGGAGTTACGCACAAAAAAAACGACCTTAAGCGGTCGTTTTAAAACTCCCGGAGATGGATTCGAACCACCGTTAAAAGAGCCAGAATCTTTCGTCCTGCCACTAGACGATCCGGGATTATTGTGCTTCTCGTCTTTTATTGACAAAATTATTCTATCATTTGAAAATTTAAAAGCAAGCATTTTTTCTTCTTGGGGGTGTAAATATTATATTTATTTCTCGGTTTGTTATGATATACTTTAATCATGGCTACTAATTTTGATTTTTTGAAGGACACGGACGTTAACTTGTACGATATAATTTCTGATGCTGAGAAGTTGTATCGAGATGAGTATTTTGAGCAATGTATGAGTCAGACGAGGCGATTTGCGGAGAATGTATGCAAAAATGTTCTGGGGCAAAAACGTACGACAGAAGCAACTTTTGACCAGATGCTTGCAACGTTAAAAGACAATACTCAAGGCTCAGAGCAAGAAAAAGAATTTATAGAAGATTTGTATTTCTTGAAAAAATGCGGGAATAGGTCGGTTCACTCTGCATCCGTAAAGAAAGACGGATTGAACGCTCTTGATTGTTTGCAACGGGCGTTTGAGGTTGCGATAAATTACGTGGTATATAGCAGAAACGGAAGTCGTGACGTTCTTAATTTGCACTATGATATTAAACTTTTAGCAACGGGCAAAAAAGACAGAACACTTGCACAAAAATACCAAACAGCGGAAGAAAAAGAGAAGAAGAGTTCAAAAAAATCTACTAAATCAACAAAAAAAGTAACTTCTTCCAAATCAACTTCAAAGAAAAAAACAGCGGCAGGCAAAAAATCAACTGCAAAACAGCATTGCTCAATGAAATCTATTCACAAGAAGAGTTCTGTTTCTGCATTTTGGGTTGTTGTTGGAGTTTTCACTGTTATAGCGTTCGTTCTTGCAATATATTTATTGTTGAGCGGTGGCTAAAATTGTTGAGAAATTTCTTTACTTTTTCGTTTTAAATGTTATAATTAATGCAAAAATTACCGTAAAAATAAGAAGAAAGGAAGGTAAATTATGAAATTTGTATGTACAGTGTGCGGATGGTCAACTGAAGCTGACAAGGCTCCTGAAAAATGCCCTTTATGCGGAGCAACAACTTTTAATGTTGTAGACGGTGCAAACAAAACTTACGCTTGCGAACACAAAGTTGGTGATGGCGTTGTTGAAGATAAAGAAGTTATGGAAGGTTTGAGAGCAAACTTCATGGGCGAATGCACAGAAGTAGGTATGTATCTTGCAATGTCAAGAGTTGCTGAAAGAGAAGGTTATCCTGAAATCGCAGAAGCTTACAAAAGATACGCTTATGAAGAAGCTGAACACGCTGCAAAATTTGCTGAATTACTTGGTGAAGTTGTTACGGATTCAACTAAGAAAAACCTTGAACTAAGAGCAGATGCTGAACACGGTGCTTGTGCAGGTAAACTTGAAATCG
>CAMAGQ010000124.1 GCA_945833895.1 uncultured bacterium | reverse complement strand
TTTTACAAAGAATACCATCAGGATATGAAATTTAACCTGCTTTGGGGTAACGATATCATTTCTCAATTTGACAAAACTCCTGAAAAAATTACCGAAGACAATCAGGATTTGACAAATTATAATGAAAAATTCAAAAAAGGTAATATGTTATCGATTTTGAAAACTTATAACAACCAAGACGGCGAATTTCATTGTATTGACCAATTTCCGGCTCAACTTGGTGAAAAGGGAGCATTATACAAATGGTTCAAATATAAATTCCTACCCGGCGGGAAATACGCACAACGTCCGATGATGTACGTGGACGGGGATGAAAGTTTTACCCAAGGCGGTGTCGAATACACTATTGGGGAAGAAGTTGCGATGAAAAGAGCCGAAAATGAAATCTTCTATACAACTTTTGACGCAATCGACCGTTTTGTAAAAAATAACAAGATTATAAATAGCGGTGAATCTCGTATAATAACATGTGACGATGACGGATTTTGTTCTTGGCTTATAACAATGGTTCCTGCAAAAACCGCGTATATGATTGTTTCAAACTACAAGTATCCGACGGAAAAAGTTACAAAAACCGCTGCAACAGGCGAAAATTATAAAGAAGTTGTGGAAGGTTATCCTGTTTTTGATAAAGAAGTCTATATTCCTGGTGATTACGTTTTGACAAATGAATATCTGCTGAAAGAAAAAGACTTTGAACCTCAAAAACTTGAAGGTATGGATAAAATCCATTTTGATAAACTTGAACCGGGTGACTTTAGAATTTACGAACTGAAACGAGTTTAACTACTACAAAAAAATAATCCACTTTCATTCTTGAAGGTGGATTGTTTTTCTTATTGTCATTAAAACTAAGGTTAAGTATTGTAAAAAAAAACATTAAAAACCGTCAATAAATAAATTTACCAAACTTATAAACAACACAGGTAAATTTATGGATAATATAAGTTTTCAATCAAGAATAAAAATAACGGATATCACATCTTTTAATAAAGAAGTCAGGTTTCCTAAAAAGAATTATGTAAATTACCCCTGGACAAAAAAAGAAAGTGTGCTGGCAGATAACGCTGCAACAACAGGAGTTTTTGACTGCACTGCGGCGGGATTAACTGATGGAATACGAGTATTTTTACTACATCTTTGCCCAACATTTGAAGAAAATAAAAACTTCAAAAACATTGAAAACTTTATTAGAAAGAAAATAGACTTAAGCGATTCAAACCTGCAAGGTTTTATTCTCGGCTCTAAAAATCAAAATTTAGATAGCCCTGACAGCCCTTTAGTGTTTGACTTTTTTGAAAAATTTATGCAGAAATTTAACATTCCTTATTCTTCTTTTAGGGGAGGTAATTTTATTCACAATATTGCATACTCTTCTTCTAAGGATGAATGGGTTATAGGCTCAAGTTTGCTGGAACACGTGGACAAAAAAACTGTTTTTACCAGCCCTGAAAAAGCTTGTGAGAAAATTTTTGATAAGTACAAAATTGCCGAATGTGATGAGTTATACTGGTAGATTTCAACAATATGAAAAAGGACAGGCGGATGAACCTGTCCAAGTTATAATATGTATATGAAAGAATTACTGTATAAGATTTTCAGAACTGCCTATTCTTTTCTGGTTTTCATGCCTGATAATCTTTCTTGCTCCAAGAACGAGTAAGCCTATACCTGCAAGTATAATGAAGAAAATTGCAAACCCGTTATACTGAACATACTGTAGTTTTATGTTAGTCGGTGCATCAGGTTTGATATTCCAAGTATAAAGATTACCTTCAACGCTGTCAGCATTGTTATAGAATGCCGGTGCAGGCAGTTGAATGCTTAATGATGATGAGAACGGTTTTGGTTCTTTTTTAGTTGGTTGAGGTTGTTTTTGAGGTTTTCGTTCCTCTTGTTTTTCTGGAGTTTTTACTGTTTCGTCGACATTGTCAAGAAATCCTGTATCAACGCTTTCTGTTTCCTCTTTGTCAGCGTAACGTTGGTAGTATTCAGGCATTAAGCCTTTCTTTTCTTCCTCTTGTTTTTGACTAATTTTCTTAGTGTCAATGTTTTTATATTTGTCTGCCTCTTTTGCAAAATCGTAAGTCAAATCAATATTGAATGATTTAACAAGAAAACTTTTCCTGAACTGTATAAATCTGCCGTCAGGAAGGTTAGTTTTTAGTCCAAGTGATGACATGTCTAAATCGTTTAGGTTCAGGTCGTTTACTTTTTTAGTAGCAATGATTGTTGATAATTTTGAGTTAAACGCTTTATCAACCTGATAAGACGAGTCCAAATATTTTGAGTAATTTTCGTGAATTTGGAGTGCTGAAATATCAGATGTGTCTGACAAATCGCCTTCATAAGACACAGAACTTGCAATAGATGCAGATCTGTCATTGTTTATAGTAATTTTAGTATCAACGTTAGCACAGCCGGTCAGTATCGGAACTAACAACATCATTGATATTAAGATTTTTTTCATAACTTTCTCCCCTATTTTGATTTACTTTATAATAACATATTTTTTGTAATATGTAAAAATATAAAGAATATTTAAGGTATAATCAAATTATGAAAGTTAATGAAGAATACGTTGTAAATATTGAAAAAATAACAGGAACAGGCTTAGGACTGGCAAGAATAGAAGGTTTTGTTGTGTTTGTAGACAATGCCTGTCCGAATGATAAGTTGAAAATCAGAATAACAAAGATTACTAAAAACTTTGCAAACGGTGAAATTGTTGAGATAATTGAACCTTCACAATTTCGAGTTCAGCCGTTTTGTCCTATGTATAAAGTTTGCGGAGCATGCCAATTGCAAAATATCAGTTATGATAAGCAGCTTGATATTAAAAGAGAAATAACTCAAGATGCAATTAAAAATATTGCCAATCTTGATATTAATGTGGGTGAAACAGTTGCAAGTCCTGATGTTAAAAATTACAGACATAAAATTCAATATCCGATATCGCAGACAAAAGTTTCCGGACGTATTCTTGCAGGGTATTACAAACCGCAAACCCATGATATTGTAAATATCAAATACTGCCCGATTCAACCTGAAATTTGCGATAAAATCATTGAATTTATTAGAGAAAGGGCGTTTGATTTTGGAATACAGGGTTACAACGAGAAAAAACAATCGGGCGATTTAAGGCATGTTGTTATCAGAAATTCCGCCCTGAACAACAAAAATCTTGTTGTACTTGTTGTGAACGCTACAAAATCTTTTGACAGACTTAATGATTTTGCAAACGCAATATACGAAAATTTTGATGAAGTCACAGGTGTTTGCGTAAACTTTAATTCTAAGAAAACAAACGTTATACTTGGCAAAAAGACTGAGTGTATTTGCGGTCAGGATTTCATTGAAGAAAAAATTCTTGATAAAACTTTCAAGATTGGTGCTGATACATTTTTCCAGATTAACCCGAAAAGTGCTGAAAATATTTTCAGGTACGTTAAAGATTTTCTGAATGATAAATTCACTTCTCCAATTGTACTTGATGCTTACGCAGGAATCAGTTCTTTTGGAATTACGGTTTCTGATGTTTGCAAAAAGGTTGTAACGGTCGAAGAAGTAAAAGCATCTTGCGACTTGGCTAGAGAGGTTGTTAAACTTAACGGAATTAAAAATGTAGAAATACACAATGAGGATGCTGCGGTATTTTTCAAAAAAGAAAAACGAAGTTTTGATGCGGTAATTCTTGACCCGCCGAGAAAAGGCTGTACAATTGATTCGCTAAAGGAGGCTTATAGACTTTCTAATAACTACATAATTTATATCAGTTGCAATCCTGCAACGTTAGCACGTGATTTGAAAATCTTGACCGATATGGGCTGTACGGTAGAATCTGTTCAACCGTTTGACATGTTTTGCCATACCTACCACGTTGAAAACGTTGCGATAATCAAAAAGTTGAATAAATAGATTCTTCGCTTCGCTCAGAAAGACGGAGATTATATAGGAACTGAGGAAAGTGCAAAATAATTGGTAGCATTATGCCCCGTGCGGACGAGCACCCCCATCCAGGGAAGGATCTTATACAGTAATTGTGCAAATATGAGTTAATTGGAAGCCAGCAGTGTGCAATTTATTGCACCAAATAATAGGTCGCGTTTGATAAAAAATATCAAACACGACCAAAAAATTTTAAAATTTTGTTATTATTCTGCATTATTATCTGCTTTAACTTGTCGATTATGATTTATAGCCTTATCAATCATCGCCCCTATTCCTAAACCTACAGGAAGTAAAAGAGCAGCACCTGCAATAATTGTTCCCAACTTGGTTGCCTTTATTAACTTTTCAAGTTTGATAGGGTACTTTTCTGCAAATTTTGTCAATTTGTCAGAATACTTACTGTTAAGTATTGCCTCACCAGATTTTATTACGACCTTGTTCATTAACTTATAGCCTGCAACACCTCCAACTACAGCACCTGCTGCAGCAACTGTTTTTTTACCTGCTGAAGTTTGTACATACTGATTTCCTGCCGGAGTAAGACCTACACTTGACATACTTGTTTTTCCTTTCTTTTGTTTTTCTACTTTTCTACATTTTTGTAAAGTAAATTAACTCTACATATATATTAAAACCGTTGAAAGAAAAAATTGCCCCGCCCCACCACATCATATCATATCATATCATATAGGGCATTATAACTGG
>CAMAGQ010000123.1 GCA_945833895.1 uncultured bacterium | reverse complement strand
CGAATTATTTCTGGAAATTTGTGTTACTTTTTCTGCTTTCTCATGTTAATTAACACAAGAAAAGTTCCCCTTTTATTAATGTGAAATAACATTAGATTTGACAACAGGCAAAAATAGTCGGAAATATAAGCGACAAAGTCGGAAGTCGGAAGTCGGAAGTTGATTGACTATCTCAATTTTATAAACATCTAATTCAAATTTATCCATATAAACACAAAAAACGCAAGTCAATGACTTGCGTTTTTATATAAATTTAATCACCTATTGTTTTTTGTAACCACACTTAGGGCAAACACCGTCTACTAAAGCGATACCGCACAACGGACAACGTTCAATATTATTTTTTGTTTCAAATTCGCAAGATGCAACATTAACACCGCTTGTGAAAGTGATTTTTGCAATATTTAATTTATTTTTTAATAACTCATATACAATTTTAATCATCCCCTCAACGGTCATTGTTTCTTTGGTTACAACCAATCTGCAATCAGGATATGCTTTCGCTAATTCTGTTTCAAAAGCAGCTCCTTTCATTGTATTTTGAGGGTGACCGTTTTTAATTCCTTGTTCTTCATAAACTTTAAGTACAGCAGGTAATAACGGATCATCTTCTCTCAAAATTAAAGCGTGATCAAAATTTTTCAAGACATTCCAAGCCGTTTTTTGAATTTCATTGCAAGGAAAAACCATATTTACACCCATATTTACACTATCTTCAACTTCAATAGTTAAAGTTCCCGTATGACCGTGCAAATATTGAGCTTCACCTTTGAAACCATAAAATCTGTGTGCGTACTGCAAATCAAACGTAGTAATACTTCTCATAAAACTTCTCCTTTTATCATTACGATAATATGTTATTATTTGATTTTTGTCAATACATAATTAAGTTGAACAAAGAACATAAAGTGCGAAGGAAATCTTTAACGTTTATGTTATAATATCGGTAATGATAATAAGAAATTTTAAAACCTCCGATATTGAAAAAGCAAAAGGATTATCGCATCTTGTGTGGGGCGATTTTTATAAAAAAGAAAATATTGAAGTTCAAAAATTAATTTATGACTTTACTGTTGATTTTTACGATTTAAACAGAGAACTTTCTTACAGTGCTTTAGATGAAAACGAAAATTGCAAAGGTTTTTTATTCGCATTTAACAAAAAAGATGAAAATGATAGTTCAGATATTTTAATTAATACAGTGAAAACGCTTAAAAATGAAAAAGACAAAAATATTTTATTTGAACTTTACAAGTTTTTACATTATTGCGGCACCAGAACAAAAAAATATATGAATGAAAATGATATTATGCTCGGACTTTTTGTAAGCATTCAAAAAGGCTGCGGCAAAATACTATTAGAAAAACTCACTCAAGGTTGCAAAAAGAAAGATATAAAAAACATGTACTTATGGTCTGATACAACCTGTGATTATGATTATTATTCAAAAAATGATTTTGAATTAATTGATAAAGCAAAAGTTGTTTTAAATAATCAAGAGATTATTGTTTTTGTATATAGAAAAAGTTTATTATAGTATAATAGTGTCTGGGAAAGATTAAAAAAGGATTTCTATGGGATTTATATCAGGAATTGCTACCGATTTGTACAGGTATATCAGGTATGGAGGACAGTTTGGCAAAACTGCAAATAACGGCACAAAAGTGTACAAGCGTTTCGGGAGAACTACGGCGATTAACGCCAATAACAAGGTAATAAGAACTACTCAAAAAAGAAAGGTGAACGACTTTACAATGGAAACCAAAGTTATTGATTATCTTCCATTTAATCAAAAAAAAGTCGGTTTTTCTCGTGTAACTCGAGATGGAGATATTTTCCAGGGCGGACTTAATTGGCAAGAACCGTTCAACCCGAAAAAAGTCAATGCTTGGAATGTTTCTCTTGATGGCAAAGTTTACAAGATAAAATGGTAAAATTTTTAAAATTCTTCATCGACCCATTTTTTAGCATCAAAACGCAAATCCGTTAATTTCATATCTAACGACTCCACGTAGGGTTTAAATTTGACAAGAAGTTGAGTTTTTCGCAAAAGAAGTTCTTGAGCGACAACGGGGGTTTTGCAGGCTATGACCATAATTGAACCTCTTAACATTGAATAAGGTTTAGAGTTTTGTGCAAATTTTTCTCCTGCAACTTTTCGCCAAAACTTGCACAAATTTGCACGGGTCATTGCTTTTCTGATGGCTGCGTGTTTTGCCATTTCAGCAATAATTTCATCGATATTTTTAAATTTTGTATATAGTATTTTTTTCATAAACCCGTAGATTATTTTTTTGTGATAGAATTAGAGAATGGTTACTCAACAATTAGATAATAGCATAAAGGACTCCAAAAATATATTGATTGTTTCGCATATAAATCCTGATGGAGATACTCTGGGCTCAATGTGCGGACTTTATTCATTAATTAAAAATAATTACAAAAAACATTGCGATATGGCTGCGGTTTCTGATATTCCGTCAACATTCTCATTTCTGCCATATATAAATCAGGTGAAAAACATTTCGGAAATTGATTTGTCAAGAGAGTACGATTTGGTAATAAATTTAGATATTGCAACCCCTGACAGATGTGCAGATGCGATAATTTTATTTCAAAAGGCGAAAATGACAGTAAATGTTGACCATCACGAAACAAATTCAGGCTACGGGAAGTTAAACATAATTCAACCTGAGGCAGCGGCAACAGCAGAAATTTTGTGTGAAGTAGCAGAAAAACTTCAATGGGATATTTCAACAGATGCGGCGATTTGTTTATACACAGGAATAATGACTGATACAGGCTGTTTTAAGTTCTCTAATACAAGACAGAAAACAATGGAATATTCAGGAAAACTCCTCGCCTTAGGCGTTAATTCCGCGGATATTTACCAAAAATGCTACGAAACCTCTTCAAAGGAAATGGTTCTTTTCCAAAGTTTTTGCGTAAATAAGGCACAATTTGTCAATGATGATAAAATCGCTTATACTATTGTTTATAAAAAAGATTTGGAAAAGTTCAACAACGGTAAAGGTGAAGATTTTACCGATGGCTTAACCGAAAAACTAAGGGCAATTGCAACAACAGAAATCGCTTTTGTGGTAAAAGAATTAAACACAACGACGTCAAAAGTTTCAATGAGAAGCAGAACAAAAGATATTGCACAAGTTTGTGCAGCCTTTGGCGGCGGTGGGCATAAACTTGCGGCAGGTGCGGTTATAAAGGGTAATCCGACACACGTTGTAAAGCAGATACTACGAGAAATTCAGAACAAAAATCTATGTTAAAGAAATTACTGAAAAACAAAGGGATAATGGCTTTAGTAAGATTAATTAAGTCAATTATCAAGAATGATTTTTACGGAATGGCGGCAGAAATGGGATTTATGCTGGTCGTTGGAATTTTCCCGTTTATGCTGTTTTTAATGGCACTTTTCGGATGGATGGGAAACAGGTCGTACCTTGATACAATCCTGCATGTTTTGTCTGGAATTATGCCAAATCAAGCAATGAATTTGTTAAAATCCGTACTGGAAGAAACAATGATTTTCAACCACGGACAACTTATGGCTGTAATCGGCATTGTTACGACGATTGTCTTGTCAACAAACGGAGTTGCCGTGATATTAAAAGGGCTTAACCGAGCATACAAGGTTGAAGAAACCAGAAACTTTATTTATACAAGAATTTTATCGTTTTTAATGGTCTTTGTTAATATTCTTGTATTGTTTTTAACAATCAACATAATCATCTTCGGTAAAGTCATTATAACCTTTTTGACTGCACATTTTGGAATGTCTGAAGGATTAGGGCTTTTGCTGTTAACCTTGCGTTGGCCTGTTGCATTTTTGGCATTGTATTTAATGGCATTTTTAATGTATTACATACTACCTGATTTAAAAGGAAAAGAATCTTTCAAGCGAAAAAGTGCACTTCCGGGGACGGCATTTTTCACAATATTCTGGTTAGTTGGTTCGTGGGGATTTTCGATATATGTAAACAATTTGAGTACATATAACCTTGTATTCGGAACAATCGGAGCATTTTTCATACTTATGATTTGGCTGTATTATACATCAATTTTATTACTTATTGGCGGAGAGATAAATTCGCAGGTGTATAACAGATTAACAACCCGTTCACACGAAATTAGGGAAGAAATCGCGAATTTACGTTTGCAAAATAAGAAACAAGAATAATATTTAGTAATCCTGTAGGGAAATAATCAGCCCCCACCCTCAGAAAGGGAGGGAATTTGTATCTTTCCATCGCCTATCGGGAGAGGGGGTCGGGGTAAGGGTTCACTTTGCCCTCCCACTTTGGCTGAGGGCAGAATTTCTTAATGAACGGTAGTGAATTTAGAAATTCGGGAGAGGAGAAAGAACAAATACCCTCCCACTTTGGGGGAGGGTTGAATTTCAACTTGAACGTATTGAAAGTTAGAAATTCGGGAGAGGGTTTAGATTTTCGTCATTCTGAGGGTAACAATTTTTAATGCCCGAAGAATTCCTTACAAACAAAGTCGTTCAGGCTTCTTCGCACTTCGTGCAAATTTCTGACTTATTCCAAAATATTCTGCTCAGAATGACGCATTTTATTGAGCCCTCACCCTAACCCTCTCCACATTAGGAGAGGGAGCAAGCCCCTGAAGTGTACCCATAAAAGTGGACAAAAAACTCGCTTTAGAGTTTTTAGTAAA
>CAMAGQ010000122.1 GCA_945833895.1 uncultured bacterium | reverse complement strand
GAAGTTTTTATTTTGAACTAAATCTCTGAGATTGTTAATGTGAATCATATTTCCAATAAATAAATGATAACATGTTAAAAAATTTGTGTAAAACTAAAAAATATGTTAATATCATATTAAAGGAAGAGGAGAATATGAGTAACGAGTTCTATATTGAGGATTTTTTAAGACAGGCAGTATCTGTAGGAGCATCAGATGCCCACATAAGCGAGGGTGAACGTCCTGCAATCAGAGTTTCCGGTCAGATTATGAGAATTAATTTGCCGCCATTAACCGCTGAAGATATGGAGTTTGTTATCAAAACCGTATCTCCTTCTCACTTGAAAGACAGAATTACAAGATTTTTTGATATCGACTTTTCTTATGAAATTCCGGGTTGTTCAAGATTTCGTGTGAACATGAGCCGTCAGTTAGGTAAAACCTCTATGGTTATCCGTGCAATTCCTTATTATATCAAATCGTTTACGGATTTGGGCTTGCCTGAATCGTTACAGGAATTTGCAACGTTTAACAACGGGTTAATCCTTGTAACAGGTCCTACCGGTTCAGGTAAATCAACAACGATTGCTTCGCTTATCGACTATATTAATGCTACGACGGCGAAACACATCATTACTATTGAAGACCCTGTCGAATTTATCTTTTCAAATAAGAAATCTATCGTTTCACAGCGTCAGTTGTTAATTGATACTCCGTCATTTGCTGATGGTATTAAATACGCATTAAGACAAGACCCTGATGTTATATTCATCGGTGAAATTCGTGACAGAGAAACTGTTGAAGCCGCACTGAAAGCCGCTGAAACAGGTCACCTTGTTGTATCTACAATCCACACAAACGACTCTGTTCAAACTGTCGGTCGTATTATTAACTTGTTCAAACCTGAAGAAAGACACTTTGTCAGAACTCAGATTGCTGCAACTTTGCGTGGAACAATTGCTCAAAAACTTATTCCGACAGCAGACGGCAGTTCTCGTGTTCCGGCGGCAGAAATTCTTGTTGTTACGCCTACCGTTAAAGACTTTATCAATAAGGATGAGTTGGATCAGGTTTATGAATTGGTTAAGAAGGGTTCATTCAACAACATGACGACCATGAATATGTCTATATTCAAGTTATATACCGACGGAATTATCTCTCAAGAAGTTGCTCTTGCATACTCTGATAACAGAAATGAATTAGAACAAATGATGAGAGGTATCTACTACGGTACGGGTAAACAAACTTCTTCATCATAAGATAGGACAATGCAAAATAATTTTGTTACAGATGCAATTAATCTAAAGTCCTACAATCTTAGCGAATCTGATAAAATAGTTGTCATGTATTCAAAAGATAAAGGGCTTATAAGGGGAGTAGCCAAGGGGGTCAAAAAGACTAAGAGTAAGTTAGGTGCTCGCATGGATTTGCTTGTCGCAAATACTCTGATGCTCCATAAAGGTCGTAACCTCAATACTATTTGTCAGGCGGAAGTCGTTAATTCGTTCTACAAAACCCGTCAGGACATGGATAAAATCTGTTACTCAATGTATGTGACTGAGGTTGTTAATAATTTTGGAATTGAAGAAGACCCGTGTTCAGAAAATGTCTATAATCTTTTGTATTCAACGCTTGATACTATTTCCACTGCGGGTTCAAAAGTTGAAATTATGCTTGCCGTAATAAAATTCCAACTGAAAATGATGATTGAATCGGGCTTTTCAATAGAATTAGACAAGTGTTTATGCTGTCACAACGAAGTTGGCGATGAAACAATGTTTTTCGTTCCTGCTTTGGGCGGAATTGTTTGCTCTCACTGTGCTGAACATATTCATCATAATAAAAAACAGATGCCGTATAAACTGCGTGATTTCTTTAAACAAATGGCTATCAACGGGTTTGATGAGTCTGGAGAGTACGAGCAAAAAGCAAATGAAAAAGTTTGTCAGGTTACTTTTGAAGTTTTAAAAGAATATATAATGTTGAAATCGCCGAAGAAATTCAATTCGACAAATATTTTACAAGAGATACCTGCAGGTTAATTTTATATAACCCGACGTGGTTATTTATTTTGCGGATGTTGATTTTAAAATCAGATAAGAGGTGTTTATCATGAAAAAATTTATTATAATAGCAGCGTTGGCATTATGCCCCGGTTTTGTTTGGGCGTCTGATGCTCAGATGTATAAGTTAGATAACGGGCAAACCGTTGTAATTCAAGAGGTTCGCAACAATCCTATTGTTATCATTGATACGTGGATAAAAACGGGTTCTATTGACGAAAATGATGAAAATAACGGCGTTGCTCATTTCCTTGAACACTTATTCTTCAAAGGAACTAAAAATCATCAACCCGGGGATTTTGATAAAATCTTAGAAACAAAAGGTGCAATTAATAACGCTGCAACAAGCAAGGATTTCACGCATTATTATATTACAATTCCGTCAAAAGATTTTGATATGGCAATGGGTTTGCATGCCGATATGATGATGAATCCGCTTATCCCACGCAACGAAATGGAAAAAGAACGTAAGGTTGTTTTGGAAGAAATTAATAAAGACCTGACTTCTCCAAGTAAAATTTTATATGAAAATCTTGTGTCTATGCTTTACAAAACTCATCCGTATAAACGCAAGGTTATCGGCAAAAGTGAAGTTATAGAAACTATTACAAGAGATCAGGTTTTCAATTTTTATAACGCACACTATTCCCCTGCAAACATGGTTACTATAGTTGTCGGTGATGTTGATAGTGAATACGCTCTGGAGAAAATTAAACAAAATTTCAATTCGCAATACACAAAACCTGAAAAAAATGTCTACGCAAAAGAACCTCAACTGACAACTCAAGCGAAAAAAGTTGCGTATATTCCGACAGAATCAGGGTATATGGCAATAGGGTTCAGGGGTGTTTCAATAAACGACAAAGACTCTTACGCACTTGATGTTCTTGCAACAATCCTTGGGGAAGGACGTTCCTCCGTGCTTAATCAGGTTCTGAAAGAGAAAAAACGCCTTGCATTTTCTGTTGATACCGGTAATTCTACAATGCGTGATGATGGCATGTTTTATGTCATGGCTAATTTTGAGCCTGAAAAATGCAAAGCTGTTCAGGATGCAATTTTTGCCGAAATAAAGAAAATTCAGGAAAACGGTGTAACAGAAGAGCAGTTAAAGTTTGCCCAAAATATTATTGAACGAAATACTTATTATTCAAGAGAATCAATAACAAATATTGCAACAGAAATCGGTTATACAGTTGCCTTGACTGACGATATGAAATTTTATGATAAATATCTTGATAATATTAAGGCTGTGAATGCGGCTGCTGTAAAACGTGTTGCAGAAAAGTATCTCGGGGTTGACAAAAGTGCGGTATCTGTTGTTATGCCTGAAACGATGAAAGATATTCCTGTAGCAATCAAAAAGCCAGCGGTCGGAAACGCACAATTGATAAGCCAAAACGCTAATACTCAGAAATATAAACTTTCAAACGGGGCGGTAATGCTTTACACTCCAAACACTTCAAATGACATAATCGCTATGAGTATTACTGCAAAAGGCGGGCAATTGCTTGATAAAATTGCGGGAACGGCAAACTTGACGGCATCTACAATGATGAAAGGTACGAAAAATTACACATCTTTGGAGTTGTCGCAGGTTCTTGAAGATAACGGGATAAAAATTGCTCCGTCAGTTAGTGCTGATGCTTTTTCAATTACCGTTTTAACAACGAAAGATGAGTTTGACAAGACGTTAGAACTTCTTGACGAAATCGTCAATAATGCTTCTTTTGAAGAAATTGAGGTTGAAAAGGTTAAGTCAGACAAATTGAATGCCATAAAAAGCGAAAAAGATGTTCCTTTGCGTCAGGCAATCGAAGAATATCGCAACCTGATTTACAAAAATACTCCGTATTCAATATCATCACAGGTTTTAGAGAAAAATATTCCAAACATTAAACGCAAAGATATTGTCGAATATTACAACAAAATATTTAATCCGAATAATATGGTAATATCTATTAACGGTAATATTGACAAGGATAAAGCGGTAAAGGAATTGAATAATATTTTCACGGCGAAGAAAGATGTTGCAAGTTTGAATTATCCTGATTACAACTCAAAAATCGCTGAAATAACCGCTCCGCGAACAACCGTTCAGCACATGCCGACAACCGAAACCGCGTGGATTCTTTTAGGCTGGCAGGTTAACGGGGTATTGAACGAAAAAGATTTTGCGACTTTGCAGGTAATCGATTCAATTCTCGGTACAGGCATGAGTTCAAGACTATTCAAAGATTTGCGTGAACAGGAAGGGCTTGCTTACCAATTGGGTTCAGGATATTCCCCTAATGTTTTGCGAGGAAGTTTTATGATGTATATCGGAACAAATCCTGCGACTTTGGAAAAATCAAAGCAGGGACTTTTTGATGAAATCCACAGATTAAAAACCGAATATGTCAGCGATTGCGAACTTAGCGATGCTAAAGAAAAACTTCTCGGGAACTACATTATCGGACAGGAAACTAATCTTGATAAAGCCTCAACTACAGGCTGGTATGAAACATCAACAAGAGGTTATGAGTTCGGAGATAGATATGAAGAGTTGATAAACAGCGTAACTGATGCGGATATTATCGAAACCGCCAACAAGTATTTTACGGATAATTACATACTTTCGGTCGTTACAAAGTAGAGTGATTTTATCTAGGATAGGGTGCAATGTAATTCCCCTCCCCCAGAGTGGGAGGGGGTTGTTTTGAAGCGGCGCGGCGGTATGCCAGAGAGAGCAACGTCGCCGACAGGCTGAAATAG
>CAMAGQ010000121.1 GCA_945833895.1 uncultured bacterium | reverse complement strand
ATATAGACAATTTTTAGTGGCGTGATATTTGTCCACTTTTGAGGGGACACTTCAGGTGGAGTTATTTAAACCCTCTCCCGAATTTCTAACTTTCACATACGTTCAAGTTGAAATTCTACCCCTCAGCCATACGGCACGCAGTCTCACTCGGCTCACAAGTTCGCCGGTTCGGCTAGTGCCCCAGAGTGGGAGGGTAATCTAAAAAAAACTCCTCAGGAGGTGGTCAACTTAAATGCTCAACAAAATTTCTTGATTATTACTTCCTTGCGATAGTATTTTTATCAAGCATAACCATAAGAATTGATATATCTGCCGGTTTTACTCCGCCGATTCGTGCTGCTTGTGCCAGTGTTTTTGGCTGAATTTTTGCAAGTTTTTCTTTTGTTTCTGATGAAATATGTTCAATTTGTGAATAGTCAATATTTTCAGGAATTTTAAATTTTTCAAGTTTGCCCGCCTGCTGAACCTGCTCTTCTTGCCTTTTAATATATCCGTCGTATTTTACGATAACTTCAACTTGTTCAAAAACTTCTTTACTTAGGTTCCTGTTTTGAGTGCTATCGTCAAGTTCTTTAAGAACTTTGTAAGTTATATTCGGGCGTTTAAGAAGTTCAGATGCTCGCATTCCGCGGTCAATATGCTCATTATATTTTGCGAGAATTTCATTTGTTGCCTCGTCAGCCGTGATTTTAACCGTTTCAAGGCGTTCTTTTTCTTCTTTTATAAGTCTTTGTTTTTCGTTAAATCTTTCGTATTGCATATCGTCAATAAGCCCAATTTTATGCCCTATTGGGGTTAAACGTTCGTCTGCGTTATCCTGCCTTAGAAGAAGTCTGTATTCAGAGCGAGAAGTCAGCATTCTATACGGGTCTTGGATGTCTTTTGTGACAAGGTCATCAATGAGAGTTCCAGTGTAGGATGAACTTCTTGAAAGTTCAAGCATTTCCGAGCCGTTGACGTAGTTAAAAGCGTTTATACCGGCAATAAGTCCTTGTGCGGCAGCCTCTTCGTAACCGCTTGTTCCGTTAATTTGTCCGCCGAAGAATAAGCCTTTGATTTTCTTTGACATTAGAGCGTGTGTTGTCTGAACAGCAGGAACATAGTCGTATTCAACCGCGTAGGCAGGTTTTACGATATGTGCTTTTTCAAGCCCCGGCAGGCTTCTAATCATTTTTACCTGAACATCGGCAGGCAAACTTGTCGAAAATCCTTGAATATATGTTTCATAAGTGCCAAGCCCTTCGGGTTCTATAAAAATGTGGTGCGAAGGGTTTGAGGCAAATCTCACGATTTTATCCTCAATAGAAGGACAATAACGAGGTCCGACCCCGTGGATTAACCCTTGATACATAGGTGATTTGTCAAGGTTTGCTTTAATTATTGCGTGAGTTTCCTCGGTTGTTCTTGTTAAGTAACAAGGATAAGTTTTGCGGATTGGTCTGTCGGGCTTGAACGAGAAGAAACTAAGTTCCTCATCCCCCGGTTGAATTGTCATTTTTGAGTAATCAATCGTTCTTTTGTCAACTCTTGCAGGTGTGCCTGTTTTGAGTTTCTTTGTTTGAATACCAAGTTTGTTTAACGAGTCAGATAACCCGATTGCGGCTTTTTCACCCAATCTGCCTGCACTGTATGAACGCAAGCCTACGAAAATTCTGCCCTCAAGCGAAGTGCCTGTAGTTAGAACAACTGCATTTGCTTTGTATTCTATCCCGAATTCGTCAACTGCACCGACGATTTTGTCGTTTTCTACTTTTAATTCAGTTATACAACATTGTTTTAGATAAATATTTTCGTTACTTTCAATCAAATTACGCATATAACGAGTGTATTCGGCTTTGTCTGATTGTGCTCTTAATGCTCTAACCGCAGGACCTTTTGAGGAATTTAAAATCTTCAATTGAAGATATGTTGCATCTGTTACTTCTCCCATAACTCCGCCAAGTGCATCGATTTCGCGGACAAGTGTTGACTTTGCAGGGCCTCCGACAGCGGGATTACAAGGCTGCAGAGCAATGTTATCAACGTTTAAGGTACACAACAAAACTTTTGTCCCCAGTTTTGCACAGGCAAGTGCCGCTTCACATCCTGCGTGACCTGCTCCGACTATAATTATGTCAAATTGATTATTTAAGTAACTCATATTACTATTATAAATCAAACATGCCGGTAGTTAGCAATCAATTTTGTAATTTATCCCCTGATAAGTGTTTCTGCGTATAAATTCTCTGTCGATTTTATTAAGGCAGTCAAGTTTTGCACCAAGCCACCTCGGGGCGATAAGGTTTTTCTTTAATCCGTTTCCTGCAAGTCTGTGAATTGTCGTGGTTTGCGGTAGAATTTCAAGAAAATCAACAACAAGGTTAACGTATTCTTCTTCGCTCATAAAATCGATTTCGCCCTGTTCATATAATTTTGAAAGTTTCGTATCTTTCAAAGCACAAAGCATGTGGATTTTTACCCCGTCAACTTTAAGTTCCGCTAACTTTTCTGCTGTTTGAAGTATTTCTTCTTTAGTTTCCCAAAGTCCGAAAATTACGTGTACACAGATATTAAGCCCTTTTTCTTTTGTCAGTTCGTACGCTTTTAGAAAACAGTCAAAATCGTGACCACGGTTAATCTTTTTTAAGGTTTTGCCGTGGATTGATTGTAAGCCGTATTCAATCCATGTATAATAATCCTTCCCGATGTCAGATAAAAGCGATAATTTATCCTCATCAACGCAGTCAGGACGTGTTCCGACTGATAAACCGATTACGTCAGGATGAGTCAGTGCTGATTTGTAGATTGTTTCCAGTTCGTTAACAGGTTTATACGTGTTTGTGTAGGCTTGGAAATATGACATGAATTTTTCTGCCTTAAATCTGTCGTGCAAAGTTTTTGCACCTATTTGTACCTGTTCCTCTATTGATAAAAGATTTGAATGTGCCTGCGAAAAACTCCCACCGTCATCACAAAAAATACAACCGCCCGTGGATATTGTACCGTCACGATTTGGACATGAAAAACCGGCATCAAGAGTAATTTTATACACTTTTGCACCGAATTTATTCTTTAAATATGCACTGAATTGGTTGTATCTTTTGTCTGTATTATTGAATAGCATCTCTATTTTTGTTCGTTATCGTCGTTATCATATATCGGATAAACGTAGTGTTCACCACAATTTGGGCAAACAACTTCCTGCTGTTTTCCGTCTTCAACCTGTGCAACTTCAAATAAGCATTTGCAACCTGATTGTACGCATCTGATAGCCATTGTCGGTCTGATTAATCTAGCCATAATATTAAACCCTCTTTCATTCTATACTCTTAAATTTTATCACTCATTGAATATAAGTGCAAGATTATTTCTATTTATAAACTTCATCGTCCCAGTATTCAAGTTCAAGTTTTCCGACTATAATAGTGTCGCCGTTTTGAATACCAAGTCGTTTGAGTTCGTCCATAATTCCCATACCAATCATGATATTTTGAAATCTTATAATTTGTTCGGTACTTCGAGAATCAGTAACTTGCGAAATTCTGATAATTCTGCCGCCTGTCACAAGGTAGGTATCTTTTTTGATTTTTTGAACATCCCAGAAACCGTCGTCATTGTTTGTAGCCTCAGTATCCTCTGTTACCGTAACCTCAGACTCAGGCTTTTCAATAGTGTTAACCTTCAATTCAATCTCGTTTTTGATTTGTTGAAGATTTTCGCCTGTAACTGCGGATATCAAGAACGGTTTTACACCAAGGTTTTCAAATTCTTTAACCAACTCATTTTGTCGCTCTTCATTAATTGCATCAATTTTATTGATTGCAACGATTTGATAAAGTTTTGACAATTTTTCGGAATATTTTTTTAATTCTTCGTTAATGATTTTGTAGTTTTGGATAGGATTTTCTTCTGTTCCGTCAACGATATGGAGCAAAAATCTGCATCTTTCCACGTGGCGAAGGAAGTCGTGCCCAAGTCCGATACCTTCCGATGCACCTTCAATCAGCCCCGGAATATCCGCAATAACGTATCCGTCCCCGTCGGATTTTCTTACAACACCAAGGTTGGGAACAATTGTTGTAAACGGATAGTCAGCAATTTTAGGTTTCGCTGCCGAAACTCTGCTTATAAATGTCGATTTTCCTGCGTTCGGAAATCCTAAAAGTCCGACATCAGCAAGTAATTTCAACTCAAGTTGCAATTCTCTTTCAATGCCTGGTTCTCCCGGTTCACAATATTGCGGAGCACGGTTTTGCGGCGTGCAGAAATGTGTGTTTCCACGTCCGCCACGTCCGCCTTGAGCGACAAGCACAGTCTGGTTATGTTCGGTTAAATCTGCAATTATATTACCTGTTTTCAAGTCTTTTACGATTGTTCCTGTCGGAACTTTTATGTATAAATCTTTGGCACTTTTTCCGTGCATACTTTTCTTAAAACCGTTTTCTCCGTTGTCAGCCTTGAAGATTGAACGGTATGTAAAGTCAAGCAAAGTCGATAATCCTTCATCAGCGATTAGATAAACGCTTCCGCCTTTACCGCCGTCACCGCCTGCAGGACCGCCTTTATCTACGAATTTTTCACGACGCCATGCAACGACACCGTTCCCGCCTTTTCCTGATGATATTTTGATTTTTGCCTTGTCTATAAATTGCATAGTATAAACCCTTTTGTCTGATAATACAATGAACACAGGCAAAGTGCAAATTTTTTAACATCCAAACATTTCACCTTCATTGTAAAATTTTTGTTATTATTCTTTTATTAGTCGTTCAAATATGGTAATATGGGTGTATGTTTACAGGAATTGTTGAAGAGACTGGTAAGATAAAATCATTTAAAAAGGGTTTAAACGGTGCCGAACTGGAAATAGAAT
>CAMAGQ010000120.1 GCA_945833895.1 uncultured bacterium | reverse complement strand
GAGGGGCAGGGGTGAGGGTTCGGACTTCCCATCCCTGGATGGGACTAGAAAATAGCGAGAGCGTAATTTTCTGTTTCCAGTATGGGAAGAGGAGTGAATCCATACCCTCTCTCGAATTTTTAACTTTCACATACATTCAAGTTAAAATTCTACCCTCTCCTAAAGTGAGAGGGGCGGTGGTTTTCCCTTCAGAGTCAGGGATCCCGCCATGTTTAGTATAAACTGCTATATAAGTCCACAAAATATTTTGATTGACAATAAATTATGTTTGAGATATTATCAAACTGAGGTTAGGAATAAAAGCCTTGCTCCAGTGGCACTCTGCCGAAGAAAACAATTAAGTATTGTTTTCTGAGAGGTGAGGGAACCGATTTCGCCACTCGAGTTTGACAATTGAATAGACAAAAGACTTCTTGCTCCAGTGGCGGAATCGGTAGACGCGTTGGACTTAAAATCCAATTGGGCGTATAACCCAGTGCCAGTTCAAGTCTGGCCTGGAGCAATTTTTAAAAGACTCGCAGATAGCGGGTCTTTTTTGTTGTCGTCCAGGCTTTCCTTCCAGTTCAGCTTCGGCTTTCAGCCTACGCATACAAGTTCACAACGCTCGTTTCTCGCGTATTCATTTTGTAAAGGATAATTGTATCTCTACTCTAACAAACATTTTCCTCTTGTTTCATTTTTTCTGTTTTCGCTTTTAGTTCCAAATATAACATAAGATAAAAAAGAATAATTCCTCCGGCATAAAGTATAAAAAATAAAACGGCACACCAATATAATGTATTAATACTATAATCGTCTGCTCTGTGTATAAAAAGAAATATAGATGGTAAATCAAAACAGAAGGCAAGGAGTAATATAGTTTTTTTTTGCTGAGGATTACTACGAATAAATTCAACAAATCTATTTATTACAGACCCTTTATATCTAGTTGACAATTTCATAATTATCTTAGGTAAAAATAGTTTTAATGTCATATATGTAATATAAAGAATTAACCCAATAAGAGCTTTTTGGTTTTCATATTTACCAGTACTACCCAATAGATAAGTCAATATATATATGCCGCTTATAATAAATACAACTAACAATATATTAAAAATACTAAAAATTGTATAAAATTTTATATTGCTCATATATAATACCTTATAACTTATATCTACATTTTACTACTGTATAATATGGATTTAGTAGTCCTGCTTTTTGCACTGAATAACCCTTTTGTACTTTCCAATTGTCCTCATTTGGATTAAAATCGTACGTGTCCAGAATTGTAACATCTACATAACCATTTTTCAACCTTGCAGACAAAACGTCAACTTTTCCAAACGCATTTTTTAAATTATCATTACTGCTAAATCCTAAAGAACCGCTTATTTCCTTGCCGGATTTTAATACATTTATATTTTCACTGACGAAATCTTCCAATTCCTGTGATTTGCTAATAGCGTTAGCAACCGAACTGTACTCATGGAACACAATTCCCGGAACATCCTCCTTCCCAAATTGAGATTTTACTTTCTCTTTGATTCTCGATTTATATAAAGTATATTCACTGCCTAAACTATTAATACAAATATTTAAAAACATTGTAACTCTTTTTGATATTTTTCAAAGTTTGTTCGGTTGGATAAATACGTTTATATTTATCAAGATAAAAAACACATTCGCCTGCACCTGAAAAAATCTCTTCTGGCAGAAGAAATCCGCTTTCAACCTTGCAGTTTTGATTTTTGAGTTCGCAGAAATTTTCACCCGTTTTTATAAATCTAATATAGTACAAATCTACAACCTGCCCTTGGCTTGACAGCGAAAAATTCACGCTGTTTACATCGGCTTTGGAATCTTTAAATTGTTTGGCAAACTCGTTTGCCATTTCGTTTTCGGTTGAATTTAAGTTTACCTTATATAAGCCCTTTTTGAGGTTATCATAGGCAACTTTACACTGAGCGTTCACTGCAAAATCGACAGGATTTTCGGGTGATTTAAACACAAAAAGGCAGAAGATAAAAATAAATATCATCGGGATGACCAACTGCAGGCTAAACCCGAAAATTGCCCATTTTATTTGGGTCATTTTGAAGTCATAATCAGACTTTTTGTAATCAACCCGATAAGCCCATTCATTCCCCATAATTCCGCAATAAATCTGCAAACCCAACAGCAAAAACCAATTCAGACCCAAAGGCAATTGAAACCACATCAGAGGAATTGCAAGGAGCGTAATCCATGCCTTGTACCAAATTCCCCAAATAAACGTAAGTAAAAAAGCACCCCAGTTAAAACCTTTCAACCGTACGGGCATTTCCGCTACTGTAGAAGAATTATTCACGATTTTTCGTAATTTTTCTATATCCATACGATTACTCTTGATTTATAACTTTTTCAAAAGATGCCCAATTAAAGTTTTTCAGAGTTAATTTAGCCTTAATTTCGTCTAAATCCTGATTTTCAAGCAAATTCATTTCAGGATTGCCAAAATCTTTATTCAGCCCAATCAGCGGGAAACCGAATTCATTGGATAATTTTTCGACTTTAATATCGTAATTTATCCCAAGAACCCTCACCCCTGAAATTAACCCGACAATCAAGGCATGGAAACGCATTGCAATCATATATTTTGCTCGTGCAAGGTTATTTATTGTTTCTTCGTCCGTTAAACTTGAGTAAATTTTTGTTTTGATATCGGAATTTAAAAGTTTGAGTGCTTTTTCAAACTTTTGGCAAACCTCAAGGTCTATAGCATCTTGAAAAGAATAAATATCGACATCAACATTCGCAAACCTTTTCACAACCGCCTGAGCAAGCCTGTCAATAAAATCTTCACTCATATTTTTGCAATCTCTTAATTGAACGGCAAGTGTATTAGTTTTTTCGCAATCCGGCACGGTCGAAGAAAAAATAGGGTCGCAAAGCAATTCTGAATTCACCCCCCACTTTTTCAAAAGTTCAAAACTTTTAAAATCACGAACACTGACATAAGTACATCTTTTTAATAATGCTGCGGTCAGAAATTTCCCGACAGGCGTATTTATAGGCCCGATACCCTGTGCAAAAATTATAACTTTTTTGCCTGAAATTAGCCCTAAAAAAATAACAAACAAGTAATATAAAAGACTTTTCAGACTTGTTGTATCTTGCAATAAACTGCCGCCCCCTGAGATTACAAAATCGGTTCTTGAAATTGCCCCGAGAACATCAGGAATTTTGAACATATTAACGCATCGGATATATTTGAATTTTCCTTTTGTATAAGGCGGGTCGGAAGATAGCACGGTAACTTTATGTCCATATTCTTTGAGTTTTTTGACAATTACTGATAAAATCGCCTCGTCGCCAAAGTTCTTAAATCCAAAATACCCTGATAAAACAAATCTTTTTTTAACCATATTTAAGCCTCTGATTTATATATATTGTAAACCTCATCAAAATGCGGAGTTGATTTTATTGCCCCAATCCCTTGAGCCTGTAAACCCGCAGCAATAGCAGCAATTTTTGCGGACTCAATCGGTGTATATGATTTTGTTATTGCGTGCAAATACGCTCCATTAAAGGCATCGCCCGTTGATGTTGTATCGACCACGGTATTTGTATAATAAGGAATAAAGGTCATGTTCTGCATGTAATTAACGTAATAACCTCGATTTTTTGAAGATTTAACTACGACTGTCTGAATTCCTCTATCAGAAAAGATTTTAACAGCATTTTCGATTGACTCAATTCCCAAAAGAATTTGCAAATCGTGCTTATCACTGATAAACAAAATATCAATATACGGCAAAATTTCTTCAAACTGTTCTTTTGCTGATTCTTTGGATGTTACAAGACTTGAAAAATTAGAATCGTAAGCGGTTAAAACTCCATTTTCTTTTGCTAACATAAACGCTTTTTTAACAGCCTCTCGTGCTGTCAGTGACAGCGATTGCGTAACTCCTGATGCGTAAATTACACTGGCGGATTTAATATAATCTTCATCAATATTAGCTATCGACAATTTTGCAGGAGCAATTTTTTTTCTGTAATAGATAAACTCTTTTGCTTCCCCCGGTTCTCTTGAAACAAGATAAATCCCGTTTTTATCGTCAGAAGTTGAAATACAAGAGATATCAAGTTCTTCGGTTTTCCAACTTTTCAAAAGGTAATCTTTAAAAGCGTCATTTCCTAAACAAGTGACAAAACCAACTTTTGATTTAAGCCTGCTTGCTGCAACCGCAACAACAAGAGAATCTCCGCCGTAATACTTGTGAAGGCATTCCGCATCTTCAAGTTTTTGATTAGTGGAAAATTCAATCAGACTTTCACCAATTGTAATAATATCTAACTTATTTTCAGCCATTATTTCAACTGCTCCAATACTTTCTTCGTTCTTTGAGTGATTTGTGAATACGTATCCGTATTTGTTAAGTTTCTGCCGACACCGACTGCGATAGCACCTGCATCAAGGTACGCTTGAATTTCCGACAATTTCACATCCCCCTGCGGAATGACGTTCAAAAACGGCATCGGTCGCAAAAGGTTTTCTATATAATCAACTCCGCCCATTGCCGTAATCGGATAAATTTTTACAACAGGAATTCGCGATTTCCACGCGGAATAAGCCTCGTTAGCCGTTGTTGTTCCCGCAATAAACGGCAATCTTTTATCTTTTGAAATCTTCAATAAATTAGTCTGAAAAATTGGTGAAGAAAACAACTTCGCACCCGAATCTATTGCAACTTGAGCCTGCATTGAGGTTATTATTCCGCCTGCACAAATAATTGCCTTCTCCGAAACTTTTTTTATTGCATTAAATATACTCGGATTTTCAACGTTTACTTCCATCACATCAAGTCCGCCATCAAGTAAAGCATTAACCTTTTCCACAACATCCTGCGGGTTTGAACTTCTTATGATTGGAAAAATTTTATT
>CAMAGQ010000119.1 GCA_945833895.1 uncultured bacterium | reverse complement strand
GGAGAGGGGATAGTACTCTTTGCCCTCTCACTCTGGGTAGAGGGCAGAATTTCTCAATGAACGCAGTGAATTTAGAAATTCGGGAGAGGGTTTTTGATAACCCCATCCCAACCCCTCACTCAAGGGGAGGGGAACAATTCCGGAAAAGTTACTCTATTTTGACTTCTTTTTGAACAAATGTTTAAGTTTGCCGCCGAGGGTTTTGGATTGTTCCTCTTCTAATCTTGCGGCTTCCTGTGCGGTTTGTTCTGCCGCCGCTGCCTGTTCGGCTCGTTTTTGAATCAATTCCTCAACCGTCAGATTTTCTTCTCCTGCTTCCGGTACAGGCATGGTATCAACAAAGTTCTGTGCCGATTCTATCTCCGAATTTAACGCAAGCCATTTGAATGATTTTATCATCTTTAACGGTTTTCTCGTATCACCTCTCAGCACAATTTGGAATTTTGTCGCATAATCGTCAGACTTATTCGCCGCAAGTTGCGGAATTGCTTTCATTTCCTCTTCCGACACGGATTGACAGAATATCGAAAACGTCTTTGCAGCTACAATATTTAACCCCGGAGTGTTTTTGATTAAGTTCACGGGATTTATATTCGCCAAAGGTCCAAGGCTGTCCGAAAACGCTGATGCAAGTTTCCCGCGAAGTTTCAAGTCAGCACTATTATCAAGCAATCCGACCTTTCCTGCAATATACATCGACATAACATTTCCTTGCGATTTTATCGGTGCAATATCTGCAAAGCCGTCGTTGAAAGTTAAATGTCCGTATAAATTATTAAATCTTGATGTGTCAAAAGTAACAATATTTGTAATCACAGAACCGATAGTTGATGAGAAAAAAGCGTTATTTCTGATATTTTCTGCCATCAAGAAATTCTCAAATTTACCGAATGGTCCAAGTTGCCCGTCTTTAACATTGAAATCAAGATAACCTTTCAGCGATTTCATTTGTTCTTCCTGCGTAAGCCCTTTCATTGAAATATCGGCGATAAAATTCATATCACCGGATAAAGTATCTTTCATATTCATAACGTCAACAAGCATTTTATCTATGTCAAAATCCTTGCCTGAGGCTTTCAATTTAAGTTCTGAAGTTACCAAATTCATTGAAGCGTTACCCGCAATCTTACCGCCTAACGGTGAAGTTCTCAAATTATTCAAATAAAATATGTTTTTGAACAAAGAAATTTTTCCCGTTGTATTATTAACCAAAATATTACCTGATTTTATTCTTCTCAGGTTGATATTTCCTCCCAGAATTTCAACAGGAATATCCGCAGGCTGAGCATTAGATGCTCCACTTCCCGTTTGTGGAAGTGATTTGACAAGCGAGTCAGACACTTTGGTAATTTTATCAACATCAATCATTCTTGAGAAAACCTTCACATCCGCAAGTTTCATTTCAGAAAGAAGTTTCCACGTAGTACGCATTTTAACCGCAAAATCAGAACCGTTTGCAGCCGCATCATTGATTGAAATTTTGACATCACGACTTGCCAAATCTGCGGTTATTTCTCTGACTTGTGTATATATTTCAGGAATTTCAAGATTTCTAACCGTGTATTGTCCGCTGATTTTCGGATTTTTTACAGCACCGAACATATAAAGGTTTCCGCCAAATCTAAATTTCGATTTTGGGAAAATATAAATCGTTCCGTTTAATTCTTTCGGAATGTTTATTTTGAACAAACTAATAAACGGATCTGTGTTCAAGTTTGTAACAATCGTACGAATTCCGACGATTTCTTTTATTCCGATAAGATTCAATCTCAAATTATCATTGAATTGTGCGTTAGGACTTCTCAAATACAAACCTGAGCGGTATATTTTAGCAGTATTGCCGTTTTTCTCCGCAAAAAGCTGCAGCAGAACATTCTGCCCTTCAAGTTCTTTGAATTTAACAGGTGTGATGAAAGAATTTACATCAGTCTGAGCCTGTGCAGTCAGTTTAAGTTTTTCACCTTTCGATTTAAAACGTAATTTGACAGGGATTGAACCTTTTGAATCCATATACGGTGCAACAGCCTCACCTAACAGGGTTTTTATATCCCCTGAATTAAGATAACCTTTAGCAAAAACTTCTAAATCAGGGCCGTACAAATAATTTTTAACCTTACCGTCAAAAGAAATCTTTGAGTTGTCATTTATTCTGATATCAGATTTTTCAATAACTATATTTTTATTATCAAGGTTTGCAACCATTTGCGGCAACATTACAACAGATTTTGTTGCAGGCAAATTAACACGGAATCCGTTGTCAGTAAATTTACCGCGAATTTTGCCCAGTGAATTTGCGATATTAAATTTCGCAGTATCGTTATTAACTGTAAAGTTTCCGTTCACATCAGATATGTTTAAATTCTCAAGTGAAGTTTTCAAAATTGAAGAAGTATTCTTTATAGTACCAAGCAATTTTGCATCTATACTTAAAAATCCTGAGTTTAATCTGTATGAATTTTTTATATCTTTCGGAGCAAAAGCAAGATACAAGCCCGTCAACGGAATTTTATCGGCATAAACGTTTAGGACACTGTTTGAATGCGAATCAAACCTGCCCGAAATATCCAGAGGCTTTTTATTGATAAGCAAATGAGTTTTTTCAACGTTTAATTCATTATCGTTAAACATCACATTTGCAATCATATCGTTAAACAACAAACCGATATTTTTGTCGTAAATATTTCCGTCACGAATGACGAATTTTCCGTCAGACTCAATGTTATCAAAGTCTGTTTTGAAACGGAAGTTTGAATATAAATACCCGCTTGCACTCATATTTTCAATATCGTTTTTAATATGAACAGTATCTAAATATGCTTTTGCGATTTTTAACAAATTATCAAAATGAATCGGAGTAGATTTTAGGGAACAATCAACAAAAGGTTTTTTGCCGTAATTCACTTTTCCTAAAAAGTTCATATACTCTTTATCCGTGACATAAAAATTTGTATCCACATCAACCGTATAACCGTTTGCATTCAAATTGAAATACGAATCAGGCAACTGCAATCCTGCAAGTTTAACCGATGTATTATCAATATTTAAGAAACCTTTTGCAAAAATTTTTCCTGTTTTACTATCTTTCTTCACCTTCATTTTAGAATTGATGTCTGATTTCAAGTCGTAATTTCTAAACTCGGTTACAGGGTTAACAAACGGAAGTTCAAAAACCGCTTCATCATCTTCAATCTGAGGTTCTGTTTTAAATTCAGGAATAAAGGTTTTTATATCAAGATTTGCTGTGACGTTTACCTGTTCATCACTTAGCAATTCTGAATTTGTTTTTAATTTTGCAAACTTGCCGTTGAAGTAGCCAAGTTTTAGTTCATCACCTTTGAGTGTCAATTTGTGAGAATTTTTGACATCATCAACGGTTACATTATAATTATTGAGTTTTAAAGCAGGGATAAAGAGTTTGATTGAAGAAATATCAAACGGAAGTTCTGTAGAATTTTGTGCAAGTTCTTCTGACGGATTATTTCTGCGTTGTTCTCTTTTCTTGTTGACTAAATCCTCGTAGACCTTTGCAACTTTGTATTTTTCACCGTTCACAATCTCAATGTTTGCCTTCGGAGATTCAATTTCAGCACAAGAAACTCTTACGCTTAACCACAATAACGCAGGAAGAAAAACCTTACCTTTGAATGAATCTGCACTGAATAATACGGAATTGTCAGGAAGTTTCACTTGAATATTTTTCGTTTTTATACCCGCTTCCAAAAACGGACTTGTAATAACATCTACCCTGTCAAAATCAACGGTTAAACCCGTATTTTCCGTCACAGCCTTTTGAAGTTCAGGTTTGTATTTATTTAGGTCAATTGTTTTTGGCAATACAAACAAAAACGCAATATATAAAATTAACAATACGGATAGAACACTATATCCCGTAATTTTTAAAACTCTGTGCATAATTTCTCCTTATTTACTGTTAAAATTATAGAATAAAAACACTTATGATAAACCCCAAAACCTTCACCTCTTTACAATAGTATATAAATTGACTTCCCCCGGAAATAAAACTATAATTGGCTGATAGAAAGAGAGGTTTTATGAGCAAATGCTACATCTGTGGCGGAGATTTTGTAGAATATAAGCAAGGCGGAATAAGCGTGCAAATCTGCAAAAAATGCAAGTCTGTCCACATATTGAGAGATGATTTTGAACAACTTGCAAAATACATTAATCCTGAATGTAAAATAGTCGACTTATTCGCACTTGAAGAATTTGCAACAACAGAAGAAAAAAAATCCTGTCAAAACTGCAACTCTACAATGGAGAAAATTTATTGCAACGGTGTAATTATAGACAGGTGCAAAAACTGTAACATACTCGTATTTGAAGACGGTGAACTTTCTAAATATTTTTCTAAATTTTCGCCGTCAGGACACGAAGTTATAAATAATGTCAAATTTATAACAACATACTTCCCGTCAAATACACAAACGATAACCGAAGAGAAAGAGGTAAATATGACTCATAATACAGCAAATCAAACAATGCAAATTCAAAGTAAAGAAGAAGAATTCAAGGCAAGTTACATTCCCGGAATAATTATGGTTGTATGCGTTCTTGTATTAGGAGTTATGTCACTTCTTCTTTTTGTAATTCCATTCCTGTTCCCTATTGGGATTTTATGTTTAATATTGGCAGGATTTCTCTGCTCAGGATTTCGAATTATCAAACCGCAAGAAGCAATGGTGCTTACACTGTTTGGGAAATACGTCGGTTCAATCAAAGAATCAGGATTTCACTGGGTCAACCCGCTAACCTCTTCTTACGTATCAGGTGAAGGTTACACGGTATCACTAAAAGCCCGCACTCTTGATAACGGAAAACAAAAAATTAACGACGAATCAGGAAACCCGATTGAAGTCGGAATTATGGTTACGTGGGAAATTCAAGATACCGCAAAAGCAAT
>CAMAGQ010000118.1 GCA_945833895.1 uncultured bacterium | reverse complement strand
GTGGCAATATGAGAAGTTTTTAACTAAATTTTAATAGAATATTTTACTAATTCTTTTTTTTATATATAATCATAGATATGAAAACCAGAGAAAATGTAAGAAATTTTTGTATAATTGCCCATATTGACCACGGAAAATCAACACTTGCCGACAGATTACTTGAAAAAACAGGCACTGTTGCACAACGTGATATGCAGGAACAGTTGCTTGATTCAATGGATATTGAGCGTGAACGCGGGATTACCATCAAACTTAATGCCGCACGAATGAGTTATAATGCAAAAGACGGCAAAAGTTATGAATTGAATTTGATTGATACTCCGGGGCACGTAGATTTTTCTTACGAAGTTTCACGTTCTCTTGCGGCGTGCGAAGGAGCATTACTGATTGTTGATGCCACTCAGGGCGTTGAGGCTCAAACCCTTGCGAATGTTTATCTTGCAATTGAGCAAAACCTTGAAATTATTCCTGTAATAAACAAAATTGATTTGCCGTCTGCCGATGTTGAACGTGTAAGACAAGAAATTGAAGAAATCCTAGGAATTGATGCCTCTATGGCTATTCCTGTGAGTGCAAAAACAGGCGAAGGTATTGAAGATGTTCTTGAAGCGGTTGTAAATTATATTCCAGCACCGATTGACAGTTCCGACAAACCTCTAAGAGCACTTGTATTTGACAGTGTTTATGACCAGTATTTAGGCACTGTATGCTACTTTAAGATTGTTGACGGAAGTTTATCGCTTGGTGACAAGATCAGATTTATGGCATCTGGCAAAGAGTACGAAGTTGTTGAACTGGGCTACCAAACACCTGCAAGAATGCCTGTTAAACATCTAACCTGCGGTGATGTAGGATATTTTGCGGCATCAATAAAGGAATTAACCAGATTTGTCGGTGACACCGTTACAAATGTTGAAAACCCTGCAAAAGAAGCACTTCCGGGGTACAAAGAAGCTTTGCCGATGGTATTTTCAGGTATGTATCCTGTAGATAACGAAGATTATGCGGATTTAAAAGAAGCTCTTGAAAAATTGAAACTCAATGACAGCAGTATTACTTTTGAACCAGAAACATCAAGTGCGTTGGGATTTGGTTTCCGCTGCGGGTTCTTGGGAATGCTTCACATGGAAATCGCTCAGGAACGATTGGAGCGTGAATACAATCTGTCACTTGTAACAACCGCACCTTCGGTTGTTTATAAGGTTCACAAAACAAACGGCGAAGTTGTTGAAATTGATAACCCTGCAAACTTGCCATCTGCTCAGTATAGAGATTTTATTGAAGAACCTTATGTAAAAGTTCAGATTATTACGCCGAATGAGTACGTTGGTACTTTGATGGATTTGGCACAGACAAAACGCGGAATATTTATCAATATGACATATCTTGATAAAGTTCGTGTTGACCTTGCCTATGAAATCCCGCTCAGCGAAGTTATTACTGATTTTTATGACCAGTTGAAATCAAGAACAAAAGGTTACGCAAGTTTAGATTATGAATTTAGCGAATATAAGCGTTCTAAACTGGTTAAGTTAGACATTATGCTTTCGGGTGAAGTCGTTGATGCGTTGTCCGTAATTTGCCACGAAGATAGTGCGTTTTATATCGGGCAAAAATTAACGACAAAATTAAAAGAGATTATACCGCGTCAGTTGTTTGAAGTTCCCGTGCAGGCTGCGATTGGCGGTAGAATTATTGCCAGAACAACGATTAAAGCAATGCGTAAAAACGTTCTTGCAAAATGTTACGGCGGTGATATTTCACGTAAACGTAAACTTCTTGAAAAACAGAAAAAAGGTAAAAAACGTATGAAATCCGTCGGTAGTGTGGAAGTTCCGCAGGAAGCATTCATGGCGGTTTTAAGCCTTGAGGATGACTAATTTTTACAGGATTTGATACTCCAAAATTTGTATAAAAATCTGTATTTACTCTCAACAAAGTGACAAAGAAAACGCTTAAAAAGCCTTTTCAAGCGTTATGTGAAAACTTTAACTTACCGATTAATTTGATAAAAATTAGTAAACAAAACTTGCGAGATGGACATGTTTGTCTTACAATTCTTGTGAGAAATAGGATTTAAGGAGATATTATGAACGATTTGTTGAAAAAATCTGCCGCTGAACAAAGTAAAGCCCTCAGAAATAAAGAAGTTTCGGCACTGGAACTTACTAATGCCGCATTTGACAGAATAAATTCATTAGAAGATAAAATAGGTGCGTTTAACTCGCTAACAAAAGATGTTGCAGTAGAAACGGCAAAAAAAGTTGATGAAAAGATTGCTAAAGGTGAAGAATTACCTCTACTTGCAGGTATTCCGCTTGCATTGAAAGACAACATGAACTTGATTGGCTCAAGAACTACCGCATCAAGCAAAATTTTGGAAAACTTTGTTTCTCCGTACAACGCAACTGTTACAAAGAAATTATTAAATAACTTAATTCCGATTGTAGGAAAAGCAAACCTTGATGAATTTGCAATGGGTTCATCAAACGAAAACTCAGCATTCAACAAAGTTCATAACCCTTGGGATTTGAATAAAGTTCCTGGCGGTTCTTCAGGCGGCTCAGCAGCCAGTGTTGCATCTTGTGAAGCAACTTTAGCACTTGGCTCAGATACAGGCGGTTCAATCCGTTTACCGGCAAGTTTCTGCGGTATCGTTGGGATGAAACCGACTTACGGAAGAGTTTCCCGCTATGGTTTGATTGCGTTCGCATCTTCTCTTGACCAAATCGGGCCTTTTGCAAGAACAGTTGAAGATGCCGCAAATTTACTTGAAGTTATTTCAGGTCACGACCCTAAAGATTCTACTTCGCTTGATTTGCCTGTAGAACACTACTCTCAAAACCTGAACGGAGATATCAAGGGTAAAAAAGTCGGTGTAATAAAAGAACTTATGGAAGAAGGACTTGCTCCTGAGGTTCAAAAAGCACTACAGCACGCAATTGAAACTTACAAAAACTTAGGTTGCGAAATCGTTGAAATTTCATTGAAGAAATTGAAATATTCAATCGGGATTTACTACATTTTGGCAACCGCTGAATGCTCATCAAACCTTGCAAGATTTGACGGAGTCCGCTACGGTTACCGAAGTGCAAACCCTGAAAATCTTATGGAACTATACACAAAATCAAGAGCGGAAGGTTTCGGGTCTGAAGTTAAACGTCGTATAATGCTTGGAACTTACGCACTATCATCAGGTTACTATGACGCATATTACAAAAAAGCACAACAGATGAGAGCGTTAGTAACTGAAGAATTTAACGAAGCGTTCAAACAGGTTGACGTGTTAATCTCTCCAACCTGCCCGAATACGGCATTTGAACTCGGTGCAAAATCATCTGACCCGCTTGCAATGTACTTAACAGATATTGCAACAATCAGTTGTAACCTTGCAGGTTTACCGGGGATAAGCGTTCCTGCGGGATTTGACAATTCAGGCATGCCAATCGGCTTGCAAATTCTTGCTCCGCAATTACAAGAATCAAGATTGTTGAATTTTGCGTATAAATTTGAACAAGCAAACGATTTCTATAAAAAATTAGCCAACATATAAAACATATAGACACATCACAGGAGGTACAACAGAAAATGAACAATACCATTTACCCCGTATCTTTTGGTGCAAAATTTCGCCCAATAGTTAATGCAAATCGTGCAAGATAGAATCAAATCGGCGAAATTTTTGAAAAATCAACCGTAAAAACGTCACCAAAGGAAACTTTGTACATGGGAAAACTTAACGGTTACTACGGTTTTGACACCCCAAAAAAGAATCTATATATAGCGGAGATGCGGGTTTGTACGTAGAAAAAGAAACAATAAACAAACTCTTTACCGAAGCCAGTGACAGAACAGTTGCTCAAAAACTTGTTAAATTGTATAACGAAGTCAAAATTTTCAAGACAGTACAAGACAAATCACAAAAACTAGTTAACCTTGCTCAAACAGATGCTGCCAAAGACACACAAGATGTTTTGCAAAAAGCAGAGGCAACTGTCCAGCGTTATATTCATAGCAAATTCAAAAGATTTGCCAATGACAAATTCTTATCAGGAATTTCAGAAAATATAATTTAAAATTGTTATTTTAAGTTGAATGGGGGGCGGATTGATTTATCAATCCGCCCCTTAGTTAGTTTTATTGAAGTATATTCAACAAATCGCTGTTTTGTTGAATGAGTTCATTAATCCAACTTGAGAAACATTCTTCTGCAATTTTCTCTTTGCCTGCCATAAGTTCACTATCGGAATATTTAGAAACACATGCCCAGGTTGAATTTTCAAGTTTTGTTCTGTCAATTCTTGAACTTAGGGCTGAAGTATATTTTGCAGCTTTATCAGCACTAACTCCTGATTGTACCAGACTTGCTTGAATCGATTGAATCATACCAAATTGAAGATTATCATAAAAACTCTTTTTATATTCAGGGCTTCTTGTTTCGGCAAAAACCGTCGTACCTATTGCAAGACACAAGAACAATGCAGTTAAAAATTTTTTCATTTTGATAATCTCCTTTATAGTTAAATTCCTGTTGCAAAAACTTTGCTAATGGTTATCACCAGCAAATTTGCACAAAAAAGTATTCCAAGTATTATTAATAAATTTTTCATAACCATCCTACTTTATAGGACATTATAATACGATATATTTCAGTATCAAATCCTCTTTTTAGTGGAGTTGTGGCAGTTCTGGAAATGGCTGTAATTAGCACCAGCCCGACGAATTTCTGACAAGGCTTGCTTGGGATTCTTCGCACTCTGTACGAATTTTTGACATTTTTCAAGATATTCTGCTCAGAATGACGTATAATTCTATTCCCCTTGCCCGTCAGGAGAGGGGATAGGGATGAGGAGTTGAGTTTCCCTTCCTTAGATGGAGAAGGTTAGGATGGGGTGATAATATTTACCCCCGTCATTCTGAGGGCGACAATTTTTTATTGCCCGAAGAACCCCTAACGAGGC
>CAMAGQ010000117.1 GCA_945833895.1 uncultured bacterium | reverse complement strand
AATTCGTTCCAGTCAGCGTACGCACACAACTCTATGTACCCGCTCGCGGCTACTTTTGTTTTCTTTGACATTTTTCTTTCCTTTTCTGTTTCCGATTAATTACTTACAATCTATATTTCGATATCTGTTATTTTACTTTTATACTTTCGTCCATATACTTAATTAGAGGATATATGAAAAATTCTATTATTCTGCGTTTTCCTATTTTAATTTCGTTAGTTGTAGTCATGCCGACACGTAATTCTTGAGTTTTGCCTTCAACTTCCAACTGAGTTTGTACAGGAGTTATATAAACTTCATAAATATTGCCCATGTGTTCATCTTCAACACTGTTTGGCGAAATTACAACGACTTTACCAGAAAGTATTCCGTATTTTTGGAAATTAAAAGTATCGACTTTAACAGATACAGGCATATTTTCTTCGACAAAACCGATATCTTCATTTTTTACAGATGCTTTTATTTGTAACTTAGCATTTTCAGGAACAATAGTTATTATTTTTTCGGCAGGAGAAACTATCCCGCCAATTGTGTGAACATAAATTTTATCAACATAACCGTTTATCGGGGATGTTAAAATTTGGGTTTGTTTTTCCAACTGCATACGTTTATTGGCAATTTCAGACAGGGAAAATCTAAGCCTTGAAGCCTCATGCGATAACACGGAACTATCTTCTAACGCCTGCTCATATTCAGCACGCGGAATTATATCAGCAACACCTGACAATCTGGTTCTCCGCTCGTTTGCGTATTTCAACTTGCTTTGAACCTGAGATAATTGTTCTTGCTGCATACGTTCTTCTTCACGTAAGTTCGCAAGTTCAAGCCCAGGTTCATGTTCAGCGGGACTAACCAATGCCAAAACATCACCAACCTTAACCTGTTCGCCTTCTTTTACCTTGAGTTCACGCAAAACACCTTTATCCAAACTCTGAATAACTTTGACTTCGCCTTCCGGAATTACGATACCACGTGCAGTTATAACAACATCAACTTTTCCCAGATACAACCACAAACCGGCAATGACCATAAATGTAATTATTATCCAAAATACCGCCGGCCCTAAAGGGTTCATCGGACGTTCTTCAATTTCTGCAAGAATCGGTCTAAATTCGTGTGAATCATCTTTATTACATAATAATATTTTACTTAACTTTTCTATAATTATTTCTGTTATTTTCATCAAAACTCCTAGTAATTCTGCGACTCGTATAATTTTTTGTAATAGCCGTCGTGTTCAATTAACTCATCGTGCGTACCGACCTCAACAATCTGACCGTTATCAAAGCATACAATCATATCACAGTTCTTTATTGTAGATAGTCGGTGAGCGATTATAATTGTCGTACGTCCGCGACTTATATAATCCATATTTTCTCTGATAATTTTTTCTGATTCATAGTCAAGTGCAGAAGTTGCTTCATCCATTATTAAAATTCTAGGGTTTGTAATCAAAGCACGAGCAATCGCTATTCTTTGCTTTTGTCCGCCTGATAAGGTCGAACCACGTTCCCCGACTTCGGTATCATAACCTTTCGGCAATTTTGAAACAAACTCGTGAGCACCAGATATTCTTGCCGCCTCAATCACACCTTCCATAGGCATATTAGGTCTTGGCAAAACTATATTTTCTTTAATAGTTCCTGAGAATAAATAATTCTCCTGCAAAACAATCCCGATATTTGTACGCAGCCAAACAGGATTTATATTTCTGATGTCAATTCCGTCAATATAAATCGTACCTTCAGTCGGGTAATAAAAACGCTGTATCAACTTTGTCAATGTAGACTTTCCACTGCCGCTTCGTCCGACAAAACCGACCTTCATGCCTGCACCAATTTCTAAATTAACGTCACGCAAAACCAACGGACTGTCGACATTATATCTGAATGATAAATTATCTAAACGAATTTCGCCACGCACATTAGACAATGTTATAGCCGTATCAGATTGAACTTCAACAGGGCTGTTCAAAATATCACCGATTCTGTCAACCGCCAATAGAGTTTGTTGAAATTCATTCCATAAATTAACCAATCTTAGCATCGGCCCGCTGAATTGTCCTGCAAACATTTGGAACGCAATCAACTGACCTATGGTCAACTTGTTTTCAATAACTTGAACAACACCGACATACAAAATTGCAATCGTCATCAACTTCTGCAAAATGGTCGATAATGAACCCGTAAAATTTCCCATTATCGCAAGATTAAAACTGGACTTCAAATATTCGCCCAACTTTTCTTCCCATTTGCGAAACATTGAACCCTCTAACGATAAAGCCTTAACAGTTTGAATACCTGTTACGGATTCAACCAAATATGAGTTTTGAATAGCACCCATCTGGAACTTATCCTCTAACCGACTGCGAAGTTCCGGCGTAATAACCAGATACAAAATACCGACCAAGGTTACAAAAGTAAGTGCTATCAAGGTTAATTTTACGCTGTACATAAACATTACGGCAACAAACACCAACGAGAAAAACGAATCGATTATAACTGATACGGATTTGTCCGTAATAAATTCTCTGATTCTGTCCAACTCACGAACCCTTGCGATAATATTACCGACCTGTCTGTTTTCAAAATAAACATAGTACAGTCTGAACAAATGTTTAAATAATTTTGCACCGAGCTTAGCATCAATTTTATTTGTCGTATGAATAAAGATATAATTTCTTGAAAGATTAAGCATAAACTCAAACACCGCAACTACAACAAACGCAAACGCAAGAACGTTCAAAGTTGATACGGTTCGGTGAACAAGCACTTTATCCAAGATTACCTGAGTAAATAACGGCGTAACCAAACCAAATAACTGAACAACAAACGAACCCAGCAAAACTTGCGAAATTATATTTTTGTAGTTCATTATTTCGTTAAAAAACCACTTAAACCCGAACTTCGCATCACTCGTAATCTGTTTATGCTTTAATATCAGGACTTTTCCGTCAATAGAATTTTCAAGGTCAGAAATAGAAATAGATTGCGGATGTTTATGTAGCGGATTTAAAATAAGTGCGTTGCCCTCATCAGCCTTAACACCTAATAAAACGCAATATGTGCCGTCTTTCATTCTCAAAATCGCAGGAAGCGGATATTTTGGAACAATATCACTAATCGCAATTTCTTTTTGTTTAATCTTAAACCCTGCTTTTTTCGCAATTCTAATCAACTCTTCAGGAGAAATATCCGCGGTTTCAATCCCAAACTCACGAACAATAGAACGCATATCAATATCAATACGGTTCAACTGTGCCGAAATTTCTAACGAGATTAACCCTGTATTAACACGGCTTTTCATATTTTCTTCTTCTGATTGTTTCTTTTCTTCTTCCATTGAAATTTCCTTAATTCGCTTCAGTTAAGATTTCTATTGACTTCACTATAGCAGCGGAAGTCACACGATACTTTTCAAACTCAATCTTGCGTTCCAGAGTTTCAATCTTCGCCTCATTGAGTTCAATTGGAGTTATCAACTTTTTCGATAACAAGCGAGATTTAGATTTTTCCTTTTCTTCCAACTCTTTTATCATAAGATTTGCGTTGTTCACCTGAGCATCAGAATACAATAAATTACTGCGTAGAGTTGCCAATCTTGTCATATACTCAGCAATCGCCTTGTCACGTTCAATCTGCAAACTTTTTAATTCCAACTCAGTTTTCTTAATATCGGAATAATTTTTGAATCCGTCAAACAATGGCATATTTAAAGTACCGCCAACAGTGTAGTTTGAAGGTTGGAAATCACTAAAAGAGTCGCTGTAACTTGAATGGTCAGAACCGTATAAATAATACCTGCCGTAAGCCGTAATCTTTGGGAGATTAGTACGTTTTACAACTTTTAGTTCCAATTCTTTTTTCTTCAATTGAATTTCATGAACCTGCCAGACAATGCTTTTTGTATAATCCTGAAAAGCCGTAGTATCAAAACTTGAACGTTTAACATCGCCGACTTTCAAATTATCAACATCATAATCCTCACCCGTGTAAAATGATAACATCAATAAATTTTCATTAAGCATTGAAGTTATCTCGTTGAGGGAGCGTTTCAAATCTTCAACCTTAACCTTAGCATCGTTCAAATCTGTACTGGAAATCTCTTTAGCATTGTATAAACGATTTTTCAAATCAAGATTAGCGGACTGAAGACCCAAAATGCGTTGATTCAAATCTATTTGTTTTTTCAAAACAAGAACTTTAGTGTAGGTGTCAAGTAAATTAAGATATAAATCCTGTAATTTTTCTTTTTCTTCCAAATCTTTTAATTTTTCATCTTCCTTGGCAATATCTAAATGCCCGCGACGAACCCCGAAATCAAAAATATTGTAACTCAAGGTTATGCCCATAATAGACTGATAACGGGTATATGGATTGATAAAAGAATCACCGACAGTCGTTACAATAGAAGAACGAACATCACGAAAGTTTTTGGTATATTCGGTACCGGCACTAAAATTCAACTTTGGATAATAATCACTGCGAGCAGCACGAATATCCTGACGGGAAATTAACTTGCTCAATTCGGCAATTTGTAAATCATAAGAATGCTCTTGAGCCTTTTTAAGAATCTTGTCAAAAGAAATATCAGTAATCTTATTATTAAAAGACTCACCAATCTCAGCATTATCTTCAATGGGTTCTTCTACCGCAATAGAAGGGATTTGACCGAAAAGGACAAGAAACGAGCCAAATAATAGAATAACAATAAAATTTAAAACATACTTAATCATATTACTTCGACCGTGATAATCCCCAACTCAATGCTATATCTTAATTTTAACTACATAAATAGTAACATAAACAAAAAATAAACAACAGGGATAAAAAAAGACATGATAAATAACTTAACAATTAAACCCCAAAACGCCCTGTTTCAATTGCCCGTAAAACCCGCAAACCCTTGTCTGTATAACTAAAAAGCCATTTCTATTTTTCATCCCCCGTCGAGGGAGAGAAACTGTACAC
>CAMAGQ010000116.1 GCA_945833895.1 uncultured bacterium | reverse complement strand
CAATAAACGGGTACGCTTACGCTTTCACCCTCTGCTCGTGCCTGCTCAGAATGACTGAATTATTTAATCGACCCAAGCCCTTCTCCAGAGGAGATTGAGCAAGAACATTTATACTTTCGCTTTTGATTTGTCGGCAAGTTCGCTGTCAATTCTCAAAAATACAGGGTGAATATCTTCTTTTGAAATAAGTTTTCCTGCCTTGATATTTGAGGTTGTAATATCATCAAGTTTTGTCGTTAAATCGTAAGACAGTTGTTTTGCCATATTGCTTGCGATATTCGGGCAATACGGATAAATCAAAGACGATACAATGCACATAATCTCAAGAACTGTAGCAAGTACCTGACCGCATTCTGTCATTTTTTCTTCTTTTGCAAGTGTCCAAGGTGCGTTGTCTGTTACAAATTTGTTTGCTGCATCTACGATTGATACTATTTCTTGAGCGGCTTCCTGGATTTCAAAGTGGTTGAAGTGGTTTTCTACAATCTTAATTGTTCCCAAAGCGGTTCTCAAAAGACTTTCAGCCTCTTTTGAACGACCTTCCAAAAATTCAGGTTTAATTTCCCCGTCAAAATATTTAACAAGCATTGATAACGTTCTGTTTAACAAATTACCCATACTGTTTGCAAGATGTGCGTTAACTTTTTCCTTGAAGTCTTGGTCTGAGTAATTTCCGTCACGTCCGCAAGGTGCTGACGTTGCCATATAATATCTGAAAGCATCAGGTTCTTTTAGTTCAAAACTTTCAAGTACTGATGTCGGAGAAACCACGTTGCCCAAAGATTTTGACATTTTAGTTTCGTCAATCGTAATCCAGCCGTGTGCAAAAATATGTTTAGGAAGCGGAAGTTCTAAAGCCATCAAAATTCCAATCCAATAAATACTATGGAATTTCAAAATGTCTTTTCCGATAACGTGAACATCAACAGGCCAAAGTGTTTTGAACTGTTCTGACGGGTTTTCAGTATCGTATCCGATTGCTGTTATGTAGTTTGATAACGCATCAATCCAAACGTAGATTGACTGTTCAGGGTCGTCAAGAACGTCAATTCCCCACCCTACATTTGCCTTGTTTCTTGAAACAGAAATATCTTGAATATCTTCCAATTGGTTCAAAACTTCGTTTGCTCTGAATGATGGAACAATAAAATCAGGATTTTCTTTTATATGTTTGATTATTGAATCTTTGTATGCTGATAATTTAAAGAAATAATTTTCTTCCTTCACGACTTCAGGCTTTTTAAGATGGTCAGGACATAACCCGTCTTCTGTCAAGTCTTTAGGGTTCAAGAAACATTCACATCCTGAGCAGTATAAGCCTTCGTATTCGTGTTTGTAGATATCACCTTTTTCGACAAGTTTTTTGAAGATTTTTTGAACAACTTTTTCGTGGTCTTCGTCAGTTGTTCTGATAAATCTGTTGTAGTTTACGTCTAATGCCTTCCACGCATCTTTAAATTTTTGAGCATTCTCGTCACAAAGTTCTTTCGGTGTTTTGCCTTGAGCAGCGGAAGTTTTTTGGATTTTTATCCCGTGTTCGTCAGTTCCTGTCAAGAAAAACATATTGTCTGTTCTTTGTGAATAGTGACGTGCAATAATATCAGTTAATATTTTTTCGTAAGCGTGACCGATGTGCGGTGCACCGTTTACATAATCAATCGCTGTTGTTAAATAGTATTTGTCCATATTTTTACCCTCTTAAATCATTTATATATGTTCAAATATTAACACAAAAATAATTTCCGAGTAAAAGGTTGCAAAAATAAGCCTTAACTTAATACAAATCAAAAACTTACAGGATTATTTTATACTATCTTTTACAATTTGTGAAACAGGCAAACTTTCCTTTTGAGTTTTTGTTTTTGACAACGGGATTTCAAAACCCACATCAAAATTATTTCTTGTATCACTTTTTGCGTAAATTTTTCCTTTATGTGCTTCAATTATTTGTTTGGAAAGATACAAGCCCAAGCCGGTTCCTGCCTTTTGCGTTCTGGAACGGTAAAATTTATCAAATAAACCTTTTACCGTTCCGTTAGAAATATATTCACATTTATTTTGTACATTCAAGTTTAGTGCTGTAGATTTATTTTTAATACTTATATTTATGACAGAATTTTTCAACCCGTATGTCATAGCGTTCCCGAGAAAATTCACGATAACTCTTTTTATCTGAAATTTATCAGCCCAGACGTACATAATATTTTCGCCCGAATAAATTCTAATCTGCTGATTTTTTGCGGTTAAAAGATTAGACAACTCATCGGAGGTTTCCCTAACAAGTTCTACAATATCAAAGCGTTCCTTCTGTATTATATTTTGCCCGTTATCATAAAGATACGAGTTCAAGATAGTAAAAATCAACTCATTCATATATGTGCAAGAGTATTTAATCTGAGTAATAATTTCTTTTTGCTCTGAATTTAAGTCACCTAAGACACCTGACAAAAGGAGTTCAGCCGCGTGAAGTTGTGCAAAAGTCGGTGTTTTCAAATCGTGTGTAAGAGTTGCAATGTAAGAAGAATTATCCTTTTCTTTCCCTTGTGCGTATTTCTTTGAGATTTTATTTATATATTGAGTTAATAATATTGCTGCGAAAGCGAACAGCAAAAAGAATTGAAGATTACTGACAGAAACAGAAACTCCCATCAATAAAGAAACTACAAATACAAGTACAAATAATGCAGAAATAATAACAAGTAATCCTGTTACTCTGTCTATATTAATCATATCTAACTAACCCCGTGTACTATATAAGTAACAATTATGACATATTGTATAATGCAAAATCCACGATTGAATATTAGGAACATGGGCAATCTTTATTTCAAAATGTAAACATTTCGACTAATTCTTTAAAGATTAACAGAACTCGAACCGATAAAAAGAACAAAGAACAAGTTTGTAAGAGGACAAGTTTATTAATGACAAATACAGTAAATAACACACAAAATAACCAGCAGGTTAATCTTAACTCGTTCAAAGTCGGGCAGAAGATTAACAGTTGTAACACACAAAAGAAAAAGTCTATTTTTAATGCAATAGACAAAAACAATGACGGGGTTATTTCTAAAGATGAAATGCAAGGTGTAGTTAAAGGAAAAGTAAAAAATAAAGAAGGCAAACTTGTTGAAAAAGAGTATTTAAAACTAAAAGATATGGGAGAAGGCAGGTCATTAGTCGTTGATGCAAACGGCAAACAATGGGTTAGAGCCAAAGACGGAACAATCTTAAAAGATTCATACGTCAAAAGCGGATTTAAAAAAACGACAAATACACCGCAAAAACCTGCTACAAATTCACAAAGAATCGCCGCTGCAAACCTGGGCAAAGCATACAAGCACGCAGAAGCGGCATTCAACAAGCAACTTAAAGATGACGGCTGGGCAGAAGATGTTGCGGACGGAATTTCAAAACTCTGGAATAACGACTTGTTTGGCGGTGGTACTGGAAACACCGCATCTCAAGTCAGAAAAGAAATGCAGGCGGAGAAAAAACGTGTTCTTGCACTGCAAAAAGCGGCAAAACAAAGTGATTTCGCATTTAGAACACAATTCAAAAAGATATACGGCGTTGACTATAATCAAGCAGCCGTTGATGCATACAACAAAAATCCGAATGAAGCAAATTATAAAAAAGCATTCGGTACAAAAATTGAAAGTATAGAAAAACGAGTTGCAAGGTACAACCAATCACAGCAAACCGGAGGTGCAGCAGTTAAAACAGGCACAAAAGTAGCCGGTGGTATTGCTGTTGGTGTTGCAACCGGCGGAACAGGATTTGTTGCACTTGGTGCAACAGCACTCGGAACCGCAGCGGTTTCTGTTGCGGTGGAAGAATCTGATAGAGCAAACGTTACCGGAACATATAAAGATGCTTCGGGAAAAACAGTTAAGCAAAAAGGAGCATTTAAAGAAGGCACAGACCACGGAAAGATTTTCAAAGATGCGGCATGGGACGGAGCCGGAGTACTTGCAGGCGGTGCCGTTGGGGCAGTTGCGGGTAAAGTTGTAACAGGCACAACAAAAGCCGCAATGGCAGGCAGAGCGGCAATAAATATCGGCGGCGATGTCGCAATGGGTGCCGCACAAGAATATGCAGAAACCGGAGAGGTTACGGCAAGCGGAGTAATAACTAATGCCGCAATGAGCGGTATAGGTTCTGCTGTTACAAGCGGAGTTTTACAAAAAGGATTTAAAAAAGTAAAAAATGCGGTAACAGGACATGCCGATGTTACACCAAGTTCGGCAAAAGTTCATACTGACACACCATCTGTGCCTAAAACGACCATTGATACCGATGTTACTCCAAGTTCGGCAAAACCAGTTCACACAGATGCCCCATCTGCACCTAAAACGACCATTGATACCGATGTTACTCCAAACACAGCCCATACTGATGCTGGAGCAACCCCGAAAACAACGGTAAGTGCCGATACTGACATAAAAAGCCGATTAAATTCTGCACAATCCCGTGAAGAATTTGTTGCATTGAGAGATGAAATTAAAGGAATGCCAAATGGTGCGGAAAAACAAGCATTAATTCAGGAATACGTAAAATCCGAACGTCAATGGCGCATGTCACCTGATCGTCCTGATATCAGAATGCAATACAAACCGGAAACTCCTGAGGTGCATACAACCACAACCCAAACAACTACAGGAACACACATTGAAACCTCTACTACTGCTCAAACAACCCCTATAAAAACCAACGCAACTACAACTTCTGCACTTAACGAGATTGAAACTAAATACCTTCCTAAGTATGCACAATATCCTGATGAAACAACCGGCATATTAAATAATATTGCAGGAAAGATAAAAGAAGGTGAAATCCCTTCTAAAGAAATGCTTTCGGATATCATTGCAGATACTTCTGCTAAAACAGGCATAAATGCAAAAGATTTAGAACGAGATCTTGATCGTTGTTTCAGTCGGAATATTCTTGGAAATGATTGGCAAGGTATTCAGAAACTCTTAAAAACTGCGAATGCAAAAATGATTGAAGATATTGGCAAAGGTGGCTCTT
>CAMAGQ010000115.1 GCA_945833895.1 uncultured bacterium | reverse complement strand
AGAATGACGAAATTTTTAAACCCTCTCCCGAATTTCTAAATTCACTATCGTTCATTAAGAAATTCTGCCCTCAGCCATACGGCACGCAGTCTCTCTCGGCTCACAAGTTCGCCGGTTCGGCTAGTGCCCCAAAGTGGGAGGGGGTTTGTATCATTCCCACCCCATTTTATTCAAAAAAAAATATCTCGTGCGAGATATTTGGTTAAATGTAGTAAACAAAAGGAAAGGTTGTAAAATTTTTATTGAGAAAATATTATTTTTTAGAAAAAATGCTTTTTAATGAATTATCTTCCTCTTTTTCATTATTTTTAGAAGATTTTTCTACGTGAAGTTCTTTATTATAAAATGGATTTGAACCGTTTTTATCTGTTGCCGTTGATGATGCGAAAATGCTCATAAAATATGATGCGTGAGTTACTTCGGCTGCTTTTTGTGTTTCTGTAACAACTTCATTTGCTGCAGGTATAACTTTTCCGTCCATATTTTTTGTCATTGCTGCTTGTGAATTTAGATATTGTATAGAATTTAAAGTTGTTTCGTTAAATTGAAACTGTAAGGTATTATTCATCGCAATCTGTTTTTGTACATCTGAGTTAATTTTACCCTGATATAAATCTATGCCTAATTCAACGGGTTTAGCAAGTGAATTAACTCTTTGAATTGTTGTGGAATTTGTATATTGGGAATTTTTCTGAGCCGCACGGCGTAAAATTTCGTTAGATACATCTTTTAATATTGAGGTATCAATGCCGTTTTTGTATAGTGAATTGTAATTAACATTTAAACTCATTTATTGTATCCCTTTTGTTTCCTTACAAATATATATTCGGCATATCCAGTCAAAAACTTTAAAAACTTATCGATTATTGTTAAGTTTTCTTAATAATTAAATTTCAGGGTTTTAAATTCGTATATAATAGAGAAAAAGGGAGAGGGTATGAATTTGGAAAATCTTAGAAAAGTTGATAGTCAGGTTGCTGAGCAGATTGATTTAGAATTAAAAAGACAGCAGGAAAATATAGAACTTATCGCAAGTGAAAACTTCACATCTTTGGCGGTAATGGAGGCGTGCGGAAGCGTTTTGACAAATAAATACGCAGAAGGTAAGCCGCACAAAAGATATTATAACGGGTGCGAACATATTGATGTGATTGAAGAAATTGCACAAAAAAGAGCGTGCGAACTGTTCGGAATGGATCATGCTAACGTTCAACCTCACAGCGGTGCTCAGGCAAATATGGCAGTCTTTATGGCTACAATGAAGCCGGGGGACAGAGTTTTAAGTATGGATTTGTCTAACGGCGGACACTTGTCGCACGGTTCTCCTGTGAACTTTTCAGGATTGTATTTTGATGTAAAAAGTTACGGTATAAACGAAAACGGTGAAATTGATTACGAAAACGTACGTCAAATGGCACTTGAGCATAAACCGAAATTAATAATTTGCGGGGCAAGCAACTATTCAAAAATCATCGATTTCAAAAAATTCAGAGAAATTGCAGACGAATGCGGAGCGTTGCTACTTGCTGATATTGCACACATTGCAGGGCTTGTGGCAGCGGGAATTCATCCGTCACCTGCACCGTATTGCGATTTTGTAACAACCACAACCCACAAATCTCTTAGAGGTCCTCGTGGCGGGATTATCATGTGCAAAGAAGAATTTGCGGCGGCAATTGATAAAGCGGTATTCCCTGGGTTGCAGGGCGGACCTTTGGAACATATTATTGCAGGTAAAGCGGTTGCTTTATTGGAAGCGATGCAGCCTGAATTTAAAACTTATGCTCAACAAATTGTCAAAAACGCAAAAGCACTTGCTCAAGGTTTGCTTGATGAAGGGCTTGATATTGTCGGCGGAATGACAGAAAATCACTTGATGACACTTGATTTGAGAAAAACAGGTAAAACGGGTAAGGATATGGCAAATGTGCTTGAAAGAGTAGGTATTACCGCAAACAAAAACACTGTGCCGAATGACCCGCAAAGTCCTTTTGTAACAAGCGGTATAAGATTGGGTACTCCGGCTGTTACAACAAGAGGGTTTAAGGAAGAAGATATGCGTAAAGTTGCAAAAATTATTGCATCTGCGATATTTTCATCAGATAATGAAAACATACTTGCGGATTTAAGAAAAGATTCTTTGGAATTATGCAAAAAACATCCGCTGTATAGTTAAAAAGGAGAAAAATTATATTTATTAAATTAGCACACTCACACATAATAGGAACAATAATAGCCTATATTTTCGGGGTATTTTTAGTTCCTATGGTTATAAGTTTTTCCAAAAAAGAGGGGCTTGTCGATGTTCCTAACGAAAGAAAAATTCATACAAAACCTATTTCGCGAATAGGCGGTGTTGCTATTTGGATAAGTACAATGCTTACCTTTTTGTGCCTTGTGTTGCTGAGTTACTACCCGTATGGGAAACTAATGTCGGGAATTCTGCTTGGCGGCTCGTTGATGTTTTTGCTCGGGTTAGTTGATGATGTATACGGGCTCGGGGCAAAATTCAAACTATTCATGCAAATTTCGATTGCGACAGTTGCATATTTACTGGGTGTAAAAATCAGCAGTGTTCCGTTTTTTGGCGGAATTGATTTAGGATTGTTATCGTATCCGATTACGTTGTTGTGGATTGTCGGAATTTCAAATGCCTTGAACTTCATAGACGGAGTTGACGGCTTGGCTGGTTCTGTTGTCACGGTGAATGCAATAACCCTTGCAATCCTTGCAATTACGCTTAATCCGCCTAACCCTATCAGTGCGTTAATCGGGTTTATACTTGCGGGCGCAATGCTTGCGTTCTTAACCTTTAACTTTAACCCTGCAAAAATATTTATGGGTGACAGCGGAGCGTTATTCTCGGGATTTTTGCTTGCTGCGATTTCAATCACAGGGGTTATGAAGGTTGCAACTATTGCGATTTTATTGCCGTTTGTTGTTTTGGCAGTACCGATTATAGATATAACTTATTCAAGTTTGAGAAGAATATGCAAAGGAACTTCTCCGTTTGTGGCTGATGCGGAACATATTCACCACAAACTTCTACATGCCGGATTTTCGCAAAAGAAAACCGTTGTCATTATGACTTCTGTTGCAATTTTATCAGGTGCGTTGGCATGCTTGTTTGCTAAACATAATGCGATAAAATACGACTTTTTCCTTACTCTCGCAATCGTTGGCGTCATGCTTTTATTAAATTTATTCAGGGTGTTGACAAAAAAATAATTATCGTGTATAATTAGTCCATTAAAATGAAAATCTGATTACTCAGTTTTGAATGAGATGGTCTTGTTTAGAATATTTAAGTGCAGATTTCCACATATACAGTAAGTCGAAAGATAAGATTGCCGTATTGTAAGTGTGGCGGTTTTATGAGTAGAAGGGTTAAGATTATGAAGACAAATGCTGTTCACAGTTACGAAAACAGACATACTATACTAGCACCGTTGGTACAGGGTGCGGCGATAGGGGCAGTAGCCGGCGGTATCGGCAAATACGTTGTTCCGCTAACTACCGAAGAAAAAAATAGTGATGAATATATTAAAATCGCTAATAGAGTTAACGATCAGAAAACTGCGTACAACTTTAGAACGCAGAAGTATATTGATTCTCTTGCTGCAAAAGATAAACGTTCGTTAGCAGAAGATGAGTTTATCAAAATGTTTGACGGAATGCAGGAAGGTCAAAAGATGAAACCTTCAAAGATTAGAACTGCGATAAATAATATTATGGCAAAAAATCCGAACGAATTGTTCGAGTTCAAGAGAATTTGCAAAAATTCTTCTGACGTGGCTGAACAAACAGCAAAACAGTTTATGAGTGCATATAATTTGGTAACAAAACAAATTAGACCGATGTCGTTCTTCTTAGCAACAGGAGCGGTTCTCGGAGCGTTTGTAGCATTGGTTAACGATGCAATAAAGGTTAAGATAAATAATTAAGACAAGAGTATAAAAAACATTAAGAAAGAGAATTGTAATTATTGAGTTGAATAGCCAAGGCAGGAAACGAGAGAACCTGCCTTTTACTTTGACCTTTTGTGTGTCCACTTTTTAGGGTACAGTTCATTAAACACTTTTTAAACGGCATTTAAAATTTCGCCAAAATTTTGAAATACTTCCGGCTTGGATGTCACACTCGGGATATTTTATCTCAAAATCCCTGACACATCACAGTATCATTCCAATATAATAGAATCACCAGCACAAATTTCTTTAATATCATTATTTTGAGATAAGATAATTTTTGATTTTAAATCACAACAATGACAAGGCGCTAGATATTTTATGCTTTCTTGCTTGAAAAACCTCGAAATAGCTTCGTTTTCAAAAGCAGTCTTATCAAGTAAATGAAATCCTCCTAAGATACCATAGATTTTATTAATTTTGGTTACCTTTTTTGCATAATTTATGATATTTATTATTCCTGAATGAGAGCAACCTGTAATAATAAACAAAGATTTTTGCATTATATAAACTAATGCCGAATCATCAATATCATTAGATATGTTATTCTCGATTTCTCCTAAAAATAATAAATCATCAGTTATGTAATAAGGGGATTTTGTTAAATTTAATTGAAATTGAGTATTAAGTTCTTCCTTTAATACAGGACAACCGTAAGAAGTTCCATCTATATCTATTTTCTTATCGAAAATATTTGGATGAGCAGTTAATTTGATATTAGAATTATTAGCTCTAAAAAACCTTAATCCACCAGTATGATCATCATGACCATGAGAAAGTACAATATCTGTAATTTTATTCAAATCTATACCTAAACTTTTAGCATTCTGCATGAAAATATCACTATAAGCAGTGTCAAACAAAATTTTTTTCTCTTTATGTTCAATTAATAAAGATAAAGCGGGCTCTGCCAATAAATAATTATCTATACGAGTGTTATTTTCTACTAAAACAGTAATTTTCATAGAAATATTATAACAGATAATTAATTGTTGAATAACAACTTCCAACTTGCTTGTCAAAGGGGTAAATGTATTTAACATTAATAACAGCTTCTGACTAATATATCAAACTTGCGATACTTTATGTCAAATTCCTTGAAACACAGTAACTGCAGTTGCGATTGCAACAAGATATATATTGC
>CAMAGQ010000114.1 GCA_945833895.1 uncultured bacterium | reverse complement strand
TATAGTTTTTGTTGGAATATTTTTAGCACTCGGTTCATGCGTGAAAAGTGCCGAAATCGTTTACCCTAAATCAAATGTTTACGAAGTTTTCGCCCCTTCAACATTTTTTGTTGGAAATGAAGACCCGTCAAAAATTCTAAAAATAAATTCTAATGAGGTTAAATTGTCAAAATCAGGCGGATTTTTTTATCCTGTTGATTTAGAACTCGGTGAAAATGTCTTTAATATTGATAACGGCTCAGAAGTTCTAACTTATACAATAATTCGTAAGGAAAAGACCGCGGTTGCGTTGCCCGAAACAATAACAAAATTTGATAATCCTATAACCTGTGTGACAGTTAAGGATAATGTGCCGCTGCGTTCATTTCCTTATGATGGTGGAATTACACGTATTCAGCATTTTAACAAGGGTATTCCGTTAAATGTTGTCGGTGAATATAACGGATTTTATCAGGTTAAGTTGGCAAGAGATGATTATGCTTGGATTGATAAAAAGTTTGTTGCACAAATCAACGGGTTTGACAATTCTCCTGCCTATATTGAGAACTTCATTTATGACGAAACTCCAAATGAACGGATTTATACTGTTAAATTGAGTAAAAAAGTTCCGTATGTATTAAGTGGCACAAGGGTTTATACTGTTAATGAGCAAAACTCTTATGTTATGAATTCAAACGGTTTGGATTTGGTTGTTTATAATGTAAAAAATTATCCTGATAACAAGTACGAATTTCATATAAATAAACTCGGTGCAAAAGATTTTGGGTACAAAATTTACTATAACAACAAAGAATTAGTTATAAAAGTAAAAAATTACCCGCACATCAACTCAGAAAAACCTCTTGATGGTATAAAAATTACGCTTGATGCGGGTCATGGCGGAAGTGAGTCAGGCTCAATCGGATGTTTGGGAACTAAAGAAAAAGATGTTAATTTGCAACTTGTCTATAAGTTGAAAAATCGACTTGAAAAGAAGGGTGCAATTGTTTATTTGACAAGGGATAGCGATACCTATACGGATTTAGATTCAAGAGTGAAATTTTCTCAAAAACGTAACTCTGATATATTTCTGAGTATTCATAATAATGCCTTACCTGACGGCTCTAAAGAGAAAATGCCTTCAAGTTCTTCTGTTTATTACTACTATGAACAGTCGGCACCGCTTGCGGAAAGTATCGTTAATGAATTAACAGACAAAACCGGATTTAGTGATAACGGAATAATGCAGGCAAGTTTTGCAGTTGTCAGAAATACCGAATCTCCTGCGGTTTTGCTCGAAGTTGCTTATATGATTTGTCCGGAGGATAATGAAAAGTTAATTCTTGAAAGTTTTCAAGAAGAGGTTGCTGATGCAGTTGTAAAAGGTATAGAAAGATATTTTAATGGGAAATAGTAACTTAAAAATAGGTGCGTTTATCGTACCAACAGGAATTGGGGCATCAATCGGCGGTTATGCGGGGGATGCGGGTGCTTATGCAAGAAAATTTGCTAAGCATACTAACCTTATTGTTAACCCTAACGTTGTTAATGCGGGCGGGTTTTCGGCAATTACAGATAACATGCTTTATACTGAAGGTTATTCTCTTGACAGTTTTTTCAAGGGTGAAATCAACCTTTTGCCATCAGCAAACAACAAAATCGGTATAATTTATGACAAAGCAATTCCACAAGAGATTTTGAATGTCCATATCAACACTCATAATGCGGTCAAAGTTGTTTATGGGGCTGATATTGAAGCGTATGAAATCACCGAAGATGAAGTCGGCGTTGAGTTTTTCGTCGATAAATCGGGGATTTCAACGGGTAATGTAAAAAATATTAAAACTCTCGGTAAATCTTGCGAAAAACTTCTTCAAAAAGGCTGTGATGCAATTGCGATTGTTTGCCTGTTTGAAGAGGCTGAAACGGATAATCCTGATTACGCAAGCGGTGAAGGGGTTGACCCTGTTGGCGGTGTTGAGGCTATTATTTCTCACTATATTTCTAAGTATTATAAAGTGCCTTGTGCACATTCGCCAGCTTTCAGAACCTGCGAGATTGAAACAGATATTGTTAATCCGAAATCTGCATCAGAATATATTACCCCGACCTTTTTGCCTTGTATTTTGTTAGGGCTTGCTCAGGCTCCAAAACTCGTTTGTGACGGTCGCGGAATAAATGTTAAAGACCTTGACTTTCTTGTAATGCCGCACAATTCACTTGGTTCAACTCCTGTTTTAGAAGCAATCAAACACAATATACCGATTTACGCTGTGAAAGAGAATTCGACAATTCTTGATGTTCCGGCTCAAAAATTAGGAATATTTGATAGTGTTACGGAAGTTTTAACTTACGAGGATTGTCTTAGAAGAATTTTGAAAGGTTAACAACTCAGGCAACTCTTCTAATTCACAAAACATTTTTGCAGAATTTTTGAATAGTTGTGGGTTTGCACTTACGTAAAATTTACCGTTGCCAACAGTGTTTGAGTTGTTGAGAAGACCTTTTGCTGCAAGGTCTGATTTTATAAACCGAGCAAACTCAATTGCAGGGTCGATAAACAAATCTTTAGGGGCAAATTTTGATAAAACATCCAGTAAAAACGGGTAATGCGTACAGCCAAGCACGATTTTTTCAGGTTCATTTTCAAGCATTTTCTTTAAATCATTTTCAACGATTTTAATGCTTTCTTCTATATATACCAAATCGTTTTCAATAATACGCACCCAATCAGGGCAATACTGACCGAAAACCTTCATATCAGGGTTATAACGTGCGATTTCACGAGGGTAAGCCCCTGAAAGAACAGTTCCGCGGGTTGCGAAAATTCCAAGTCTTTTGATTGGAAGTTCAGAAAGAATTTTTGCTGCAGATTGCACAATCGGATAAATTTCAAAATTATACTTGTCTTTTATCTCATCATAAATTGTGGAAGATGTTGTATTACAAGCCATTACCACGGCTTTACAGCCTTGTTTTTCAAAGAATTTAAAAATATTGTCGGAATATTCAAGCAACTGCTCTTTTGATTTATCGCCGTATGGAGTGTGAATTGTATCGCCGTAGTACAGGAAGTTTTCGTTAGGTAAAATTTTTCTGACGTTATCTAAAACGGTCAACCCGCCGACACCCGAATCCACAAATCCTATGGGACTGTTTAATTTGTTATTTGAGATAATCATAAATGCCCTCAGCTATTGCTTTTGCAGTCGCCTGTTTTCTGCTTTCCGTAACAAGTTGTCCGCGTTCTGCGGTGTTTGAGATAAATCCTATTTCAACCAGAACAGCAGGTGCTGTAGTATGATTTATAACATAAAATTTTGATTTAAACAACCCGCGATTGTGTGCTTTTATGTGGTTTAGCATTGAAGCGTGAACCGTTTTGGCAAGGGTTAAACTGTTATCTTTATAGTAATGAGTTTCCAGCCCGTTCGGTGACTCGGAGTTGCTTGAATTTACGTGAATACTTATAAATACGTCGGGATTAATATTTTCGCTGATATCAACACGCTCCTGCAATGATACCGAAGAATCATCATCTCGTGTCATATATACGTCAACCCCTTTTGCCGTCAGTAGGTCGTAAACACGTTTTGATATATCAAGTGTAATATTTTTTTCATATATTCGGTTTCTTGTGGCTCCGCAGTCTGTTCCGCCATGCCCCGGGTCAATCAGGACAACTTTTTCTGCGGTTCGTTTAGGTGAAATTACAACCTCAGGAATTTTAATAACCGGCTCTTCAACTTTTTTAGGCAGTTCAATATTTTTTGATTTTACTTTCAAACGGATTGTTTTCCCGTCGTTTCCTGTGTGAATATCCGCAACATCACCCTGATAAAGCGGTATTGATAATTTAACCCCTTTTCCCGGTAAGGATGCTATTTTAGCACCGTCAAAATTCAAAGATGATTTGAGATTAAGGTCGTTGACTTTATCGACATTAAACAAATAAAATTCAATTCCGTCTGTCAGTCTGTCAATTCCGTAGACAACAGGCTTTGAAAACATTAATTTTACACAGTGGGTAGTTGAATCCACAATATCATCGGTTATTGCGTTAAATGTGGCGTTAGAATGTGAGAATAGGCTTTTTTTGTCCGTAACATTGTCTATAAATTCCAGATTTTGCCCGTCTGGTGAAATCACAGGGATATATTTATCCGCATATTTACTCGTTATTACTATTCTTGCTGTAGTGTTGTCAAATTGTCCGATTTTAACAGTTTCCGTTTGCGAAATATACAACTCTCGGTTTCTAATAGACGGGTTAACAACAGTATTCGGAATGTCATAAACCGTACGGGTCGGATTTGTCAATGTAAAAGGCTTAGTTAGGGTTAATGCTCCAAATCCGTTGACTTGGACAATGCCGTTTTTAACATCAAAATTGTCAATATAATACTTAGATGCAAAAAGTAACTCTTTTCTTGTCAGAACGTAGTTTTTATCCTCCGTTGTCGCTCCGAGTTGAAATGCTGAATTTATCTGGCTTACAATATCATCCCTTGCAATTTGTAATGGTATCTGTATCCCGACAGGTGAGTAAAATTTTTCAATCGTTGATGCTGCATCCGTGTAGATATGCTGAAAATAATAGTTTTGAATTTGTGCTGTAGCAAAACGCACAAATAATGTATTATTCAGGATTTTTAACTGAATATTTTTAGGGTTAAATTTATCGTTATAATACATCGTAACCCTTACAACATCAGGCGAAATTGAATGCTGTTTGACTATGATTTCCTTTATGTCAGAAGAACTTATGACCATATCTTGTGCCGGAGTTTTTAACTCTGCCGATTCTATATCAAAATATGCCTTGTGTTCTTCTTGTATAACAAATAGGTGCGGTATTGTTTGAAAAGTGATACCGCCGCTTTCCTTGGTGTTTATTGATAAAAAAGCCGCGGAATTGTCATAAACTACGGAACTTATTCCTATATTTTCCGCTAAAACTTTCCCCGCAAAACAGAGGATAAATGCTATAATTAATATAAATGCTTGAAAAAATTTTTTCATAAATTATACCTGTTAAAATTATATACCTCTTTTTAATAAAATCAAAAATGTTAAATATATTAAATACCCGAATTGGGAGAGGGAGCATAGAATCATAAGAAATTCTGCCCTCTCCCAAGGTGAGAGGGTAAAATTGTTCAAATACTTTAC
>CAMAGQ010000113.1 GCA_945833895.1 uncultured bacterium | reverse complement strand
GGGAGGGTGCTGATTCAAAAATAATCAGTCCCCTCGCTATTTATCCAACTTTGCGATGCTAAAACAAGTTCAGCATGACACAAACGCAACCGTCATCCTGAATTTATTTCAGGATCTTATAATGTCTCAAATAAGTCATAAAAAAGCCGTGTCACTGTCTATCGAACTTTACAAATAAATTGTCCTCTTATACTTTCTCCTTCAAAGAATAAAACACCCATAAGGTCAATTTTAGTGCTGCTGGATTTCTCCCCTGACACGGTTCAAAAGTTTATGCCATCTTACCCTTTGTTATCAACAATTATATAAGATTTCAACGTACTCATAAAGCCCTCACAACAGGCTCAGCACCCCGCATTGGCTTCGGGTCGAGGGTTCGCAAAACCCCGTGGAACACGGCTTAAATTTATTATACTACAAAATTTTTCAGATGCTAATTTTTCCAGCCGTTTAGCATTTTATGTCTAAGACAGTAATATCCTGCATTTGAGTTCTTGGAATATTTAGAGCAATTTGCTTCTACCGCATTTACTGATAAGTCTGCTCCTGCAGGTACAAATCCGCCATTTTTCCAACAGAGGATGTAAATATCTTTACCGATTGCGTTTGGCATTTTTGACCCGTTTGTATCGACGTACATTGTCATTGATGAACCTTCTGTTTCGACACCAAACAGTGATTTCATATCGCCTTGACCCCATCCGTCAATACAGATATTTGAGCCGTTTGGCAATGTGAAGATAATAATACCGCCGCCTACACCAATACCTTTTTGACTTGAAGGTGCAATAGAACCGGTCATAGTATAAGTATCTCCGCTCGTCCAACATCCCGGAGTTTCGTAGCAAACAGAAACTGTTTTCATATTAGGTAAGATATAGTTATCAAACCATAACTTCATCCCTGATGCACTGTCGATAATACCTTCAACTGCGACATCTTGCGACTCGGCAAGTTTTACAACCTGCGACATTAGTGCATAGTCTTCTTTTAATATCGCATCATTTTTTATATCATTTACTCTGCCAACAAGCGAAGGTATTGTCATTGCGGAAACTACTCCGATAACACCCAACGTAATCAGAACTTCAGCAAGTGTAAATGCCAATTTTGATTTAGTTAACATAATTCCTCTATTCAAACTCATATATATAAGATTACCTTATCTGTCATGTTCTGTCAACATTATAACGTTTGGTTAAATTTCAGGTTATAAAAATATATTGTGAAATGAACTTACAAATGAAAATAAATAGCACTATACTATTGTCCATTTTGCTGATAAAAACGATTATTTAAGTTTTATACTTTTATCTGAAAGGAGAAGTAGTCATGGCTTCAAAGTTAGAATTATATAAATGCAGTGTCTGCGGTCAAATTGTTGAAGTAGTCAAAGACGGTGTCGGAGAATTGGTTTGCTGTGGGCAGCCGATGGAATTACTTGCACCTCAAAGAACTGAAAACGAAAAATTTGAATATCATGTTCCGTTTGTAATCGAGCACGAGGATTGCAATGAAATTCAAGTAGGTGAAAAGCCTCACCCGATGACTCAGGAACATCATATTGAATTTATTGAAATTTACGCAAAAGATAACAGTAAAATATTGAGGAAATATTTTACACCTGACTCTCATCCGAGTGTTAAAGTTCCGAAATGCTTTGATATAGGCAGAGCAGTTGCAATGTGTAATTTACACGGTTTATGGGAGAAACCTTAACTTGTTGAAAGGAGTAGTAATGATAAGTGACAAAATTAGGGACATTCTTAACGAACAAATTAATAAAGAATTCTATTCCGCTTATTTGTATCTTTCTATGTCGGCTTATTTTTCTGAGATTGGTTTGTATGGTTTTTCTAACTGGGCAAGAATTCAATCTAAAGAAGAAATTGACCACGGGATGGTCTTATTTGAGTACATCCTTGGACGTAATTCGCAAATTCATCTTGCACAAATTACAACGCCTTCTTTTGATATGTCAAGTCCGTTAGCGGTTTTTGAACAGATTTATAAGCATGAACGTTCAATTACAGCCGCTCTTGATTCCGTTGCGATTACAACAGAGGGTGAATGTGATTTGGCAACGAGAAATTTTATAGATAACTATCTGAAAGAGCAAATTGAAGAGGAAGCCTCAGTGTCAAAAATAATCGCTAAATTGAAAGCATTTGGTGCTGAAAAATCAGCGTTATATCTTATTGATAAAGAATTACAAGAGCGTGAATACTCTCAAACATCTTTTTTATAATTTGAACAGGGGAATTTCTACTCCCCTGTTTTTAGTTTTATGTTTATAATGAAAAATATTTTTCGCTAAACTTGAAAAAGAACTGTCACTGTGATATCCTAAACTTGCTGAATATATAAATAAGAAAGAAGGATATTAATATGGCAGAAGAAGTTAGAGTAAGAATAGCCCCGTCACCAAGCGGTAATTTACACGTCGGAACTGCAAGAACTGCATTATTTAACTATTTATTTGCTAAAAAAAATAACGGTAAATTTATTTTAAGAATTGAGGACACCGATGCTGAAAGAACTTCTCAAGAATATATTGATAATATTTTTGACAGTTTGAAAGCACTGGGCTTGAACTGGGATGAAGGTCCTGATGTTGGCGGCCCGTACGGTCCTTATACACAATCTGAAAGATTTGATATATACCCTAAATATGTTCAACAGTTGTTGGATTCAGGTTTTGCGTACGAATGTTTCTGTACACCTGAAGAACTTGAACAAGAAAAAGCAGCAGCAACTGCCGCAAAAAAACCTTATGTATATTCAAGAAAATGTGAAAATTTAACAGAAGAAGAAAAAGCAAAATTGAGAGCAGAAGGCAGAAAACCTGCAATCAGATTTAATATTGCAAAAGCACAGAAAGCCTTCCACGATACTTCAATTCTTGAGTTTGAAGATTTGGTTAAAGGTAAACTTCACATGGATACTGACCTTCTTGGTGATTTCGTTATCCAAAAATCAAACGGTGCACCGACTTATAACTTTGCAGTTGTAATTGATGATGCTTTGATGAAGATTTCTCACGTAATCAGAGGGGAAGACCATATTTCAAACACATACAAACAAATTTTGATATTTGAGGCTTTAGGCTTGCCTGTTCCAAGATTTGGACACTTAGGCATGATTCTTGCACCTGACAGAAGCAAACTTTCTAAACGTCATGGTGCAACAGCGGTTTCAGACTTTGTTAAACAAGGTTATTTGACAGAAGCGTTGATTAACTTTGTAGCATTACTTGGTTGGGCTCCTTCTGACGGGGAAGAAATTAAACCTGTTGAAGAGATTGCAAAAGATTTCCGTATCGGCGAAATTTCATCATCTAACTCAATATTTGAATATGACAAATTAAAATGGATGAACAGCCACTATATCAAGATGTTACCAATGGAAACATTGAAAGAAATGCTAAAACCGTATTTGACACAGTATGATTTGAGCGAATTAACAGACGAACAATATACGAAAATGGTTGAATTGACAAGAGAACCGTTGACGTTGTTGTCTGATATTACGGATGCTGTACCGTATTTCTTCGGCAAAGATGTTACTATTGACGATGAAACTCAAACCGGTACTCTTGATACAGAAACTGCTCAGGATGTTTTAAAAGACTTTGTAGAAAAAGCGAAAGATTGGGAATGGTCAGAAGAAGTTCTGCACCAAGAACTTGAAGTTTTCCGCGGTGTTTGGAAAGAAAAAGGTGTTAAACCAAAAGTCACCATGTGGGCAATAAGAGCCGCAATTACCGGAAGAACAAGAGGTGCTGACATGGTTGGTATTCTTGAAATTCTGGGAAAAGAAACTTCATTATGCAGAGCTAAAAAAGCAATAAAATAACTTAACAAATTAATCAGGGTAACTTTTTGTTACCCTTTTCTTTTTTGTGGGGCAAGATAAAAACATTCCTAAAAAGACTTGAACAGAGAAATTTACGTGATAGAATTAAGACACAAGCCTTGGTAGCTCAGCTGGATAGAGCAACCGCCTTCTAAGCGGTAGGTCATGCGTTCGAATCGCATCCAGGGTAAATAAGACAGGATGACTTTTGTTATCCTGTCTTATTTGTTTTTTGCAGGTCGGGTAAGACCCGACAAATTTTGAATTAAAAAATTGTGATAGCGACGAGAATATTAACAGTGTCAGTATTATTGCAACTTTAAGTTAAACAAATTGTGTAACAAATCCCTGTTATAAATTTTATCTCCTTCAATCAATTGAAAAGTCTTATTTATATTGAAATTTGGGTTATTTTATGTGTATAATTATGTTAAGAAATTGTAAATATTTATGTAGATTTGTAACAAAACACTAAATTTTTAGAATCCTCAAACCGTTTATATAAATATACGAACATGTGAATGTGCCATGTGCAGATAAAATGAGGAACATAATAGTGCATAGAACAGATAAGAACAGTGACTATAAAGGAAAATTAAAGATGAGAAGAAGTAGAAAAGCAAAAAGGAGAATTGCGGCATCTATACTTACAGGTATGTTTATCTTACAGCAGGGTATCTCTTTATCTACTCCTGCCGCTATTACTTTAGATAGTACTTTTGGAAATAATGGAACCAATACTAACTATGCCGACGGGCTTATCAAGCCAGGACATATTGACGGGGCTACAGGTTTCCAAAAATATACCGAGTTTAATTTAGGTGCTGGTGAAACTGCTAATCTTGATTTTTCTAACATTGATACCTTTGTAAACCTACTTAATAACGGTTCTTATAAGATTGATGGTATTATAAATTCTGTTCGTGGCAATAACTTTCATGACGGTCATGCTGTATTCATCTCTCCTGGAGGTATGGTTATCGGTGGATCTGGCTTGATTAACGTCGGAACTTTAAGTGTTGGTACACTTAAACCTGAGACAATTGATAATATTAATTCAGTAGCAATGTATGAGAAATATGCTGATGGGTTTACTAATACTGCAGCTGTATCTGGCGGAAAAATAAATATTCAAGGTAAGGTAATGGCTACAAATGGTATTTATCTGAATGCTGAGGATATTAATATTGCTCAAACTGGAGGACTTGTTGCCGGAATAAAACCTGATGCAGTAGATTCTGATGGCAATAGAAGATCTGTTTATTCTACAACAAATAAAGCGGCTGCAGATGCTTTATTTAATAATCTTGTGAATATTGATAATGTTAAATCTGATAGTGCAAATATAAATTCTTCAGGAAATGCAACTATTGTTATAAATAGTGAAATTAGTGGGTTATATACCAGCAAAACCAGTGGTGGTATTACTGTTGCAGGCAAAGTTGTAAACTACGCAACTTCCACTCCGTCCAAACCAAACATTTGGATTCAAAACGGCGGTGCTA
>CAMAGQ010000112.1 GCA_945833895.1 uncultured bacterium | reverse complement strand
CGGCGGTAAGGGGAATTGAACCCCTGTTTGGAGAATGAGAATCTCCCGTCCTAACCACTAGACGATACCGCTATGTGTACCCAGATATTATTACATAAAAACAAAATTTTTACAAAACAGTATTTTTGAAATTAACATTAAGTTTTATTACAAAATACCGTCAGAATCGCTCGGATTATTGAAGATTTTTGAGAAAAATGCCGACAAAAAAGATATCTACAATTGTAAATTATAAGGGAAATATCACATATGACAATGGATGCCGGCGGCAACAATTTAAGACTAGGAAATTCGGGCAACAGCATAAAGTTGACCGGATTCAAAGGCGGCATCAAGAGGGAGCAACTCAGCAACAGCAAGATGCAGACAATCTTTGATAAGGTTGATAAGAACGGGGACGGGGTATTAACAGATACTGAGATTGCTCAATTCAAGAAAGATATGCAGGATACTGCGAAGAACGACAAATTATCAAACAGAGAGGCTAAGAACTATCTTAAAAATGGTGAAAAACCTGTAGATACCAAAGAGGTTTCAGGCAAAGATATGATGTCATTTTTGAAGGAAGTTGATACGATTTCCGAAAAATCGAAAGTTGACAGAGCAGAAGAAGTTACAACTGAAGACGGAAAGCACCATGTCGTATTGACGTCTGACAACGAAAACACTATAGAAACTATTCACACTGACGATAATACTTCAACAATTCAGAAAAAAGATGAAGAAAACCACACGGTAACAACAGAAGAATACGACGCAAATCATAATATTACCGATAAAACAGTTGTTGACAGTTCTGATGCTGAAAATATTAAGACAACGACTACCGAGTATAACCCTGCCGAAAAAGGCGAAACTCCGACAGAAAAAACTATTACGGAAACTTCAAAGGGCTACAAAGCAGTTACCGAATGCGATGAAAAAGGTAATCCGACCGTTAAGACAGAAACAAACGAAAACGACAAGACCAAAACAACTACAGAATTTCAGCCTGCTGTTGACGGACAGGAAGTAAAACCTAAAAAAGTTACCGTTGAAGGTGAAGGTTTGACTTCTGAAACAAATTACAACGAAAATGGCGAACCGACAACAAAACACGAAGTAAAAGGAACAGTTACTTCTGATTACACTTATGTCGACAGTAATGAAAGACTTGACCACAGGGTTGAAAACAAAGGCGGCGGAGTAACATCAGAGTTAACATACGAATACACAGATGATAAAAACTACACGGAAACAAAAGTTGAAGCAGGCAAAACAACAGTGACAACATTTGTTGACGGCAAAAAATCGACAATAAAAGATGACAACTCTGAAACCAAAATCACATACACCGAAAACGGTTCAACAGAAGTTAGAACAGAGAACAACGGCAATGTTTCAACAACCCAATTGAATAATGAAGGACACAGATTAACCAAAACTAAAACGGTTGACGGTAAAGAATATACTCTAAACTATGACGGCAACGGTAATACAACAGGAATAATCGTTCAAAACGGAGAAAGCCCCGAAGCAATTGCAAAGAAATTTGGTTGCAGCGTTGCGGAATTACGTGAATGTAACAAAGATATTTTAAACGGTAAAAAATACTTTGATGTCGGTGCTGAAATTAAGATTCCTAGGGAAATCGAACCTGATACAAAAGTTCTTAGAGGCAGAAAATCCGCAGAAGGTGCGAAAGCGGAATTTGCAAGAGATGAACAAATAAGACAGCAAAGACGAGCAGAAGCACGTGCAAGAGAAGAACATTTAAGAAACGACCTCGGCTTAATTAACCACAACGGTGAAGGCACTAAAATTACAGGAGATTATTACAACAAAGGTCAAAAGACTCGTTCTGTTGAATTGACAAAAGTTGGCGATGCGACACACGGCAGAAAAATTGCGCAGGATAAAAACGGCAAATTATACGTTGTCGCTCACAATGGAGTTATTTTAAAAGATTCTTGGGCAGAAGTCAGTGCGCATAGAGAAGTTATAGTAACCTCAAATGGCGGTAGAGTTGCAGTTGAAGGCAGCAGAGGCGACGGACACAACAGAAGTATTGTTTATGATGGTGACGGAAACACTCACGTAATGTCACACGATAACAAGATTTTAAAGAATGATTATGTCGCAAGATCGGATTATGCAGACACCGTACGTACAAACAAAGGTACTGCAAAAACAGCGACTTTGGATATTTTAGATCAACAGTTGGCAAATGCAGAAGCAGCGTTTAACGAACAAATGGCTCAAGATGGCTGGGCAGGCGATGTTGCTGACGGAGTTTCTAAGATATGGAATAACGATTACTTTCTGGGCGGAGCTCTTAATACTGGAAACACGGCAAGTCAAGTCCGTGATGAAATGAGAAATTATAGAGAGGGAATTAAAACTCTAAGAAATAGTAAAAGTCAAGCAGAATTTAACTCAAATTTCCAAAAACTATACGACGTTCCATACAACGAAAATGCAGTTGCAGACTACGTTCAAAACCCGACAGAAGCAAATTATAAGAAGGCGTTTGGTACTAAAAACGATATTGGTACTCGAGTTGCAAAATATAATGAATCACAACAGACAGGTGCTGCTGTAGTTAAAACAACAGCAAAAGTCGGAGCAGGTATTGCTATTGGGGCTGCAACTGTAGCAACCGGCGGTGCTGCAGGACTTGCTATTGCTGCTGCAGGTACGGCCGCAGCCTCCGGACTAATAGAAGAAAGTGATCGTACTCAGGTTACAGGACAATATAAGGATGCCAATGGTAATGTTGTTAAAACAGAAGGCACTTTTAGAAAAGGAACTGACCACGGACAAATATGGACTGATGCAGCCTGGGATGGAGCGTCCGTTCTTGTCGGCGGCGGCATTGGTAAAGTTGCAAGTACTGTCGTTAAAGGATCGACAGTGTTAACTGCAGGCGGTAAAACTGTTGAAGTTCTTACAAAAGGTCAAAAAATCGGACGCGCAGGAATTAACGTTGCCGGTGATGCAGCTTTTGGTGCAGGTCAAGAGTATGTTCAAACAGGTGATGTTACATTAAAAGGAACAGCAATAAACGGTGCAACAGGTCTTATCGGTCAAGGCGTAGTTTCAGGAACTGCAAAAAAAGTTGGACAAAAAGCAAAGAGTTCTATTTCTAATACGTTTGAATCTGTTGGCAACAAAGTAAAAGGTAAAATGCAAAACATAACCCACAACAAACCGTCAGTAAACGCAAATACAGGTACTTCTGTTTCAACTTCAAAAGTTAATGTTAAACCTGAAGTTAATACAAATCCAAAACCTTCTGTTGATACTAATTCTTCCGAAACCAGCACACAGAGAATTACATCTCAAACAGGTGACACTGAACCCGCAACACAAATTCGCAAACCGGCACAACCGGAAGTAAGTAAACCAAAAGCAAAGGCAGATGAAGAAATTACAGAAATTCGTAAGCCTGATGTATCAGGTGACACTGAACCTATAACAAGTATTCAAGAACCCAAAACGAATACAACAACTACTACTGAAGCAAATGATATTGATGATACTTTATATCAAAGAAGTCCGGGGACATATTTTGATGAAGAAAAATTTGGTAATATAATGACTGAAGTAAAAAATATTGATACTATTGAAGGTTTGAATGATTATATTTCAATGTTGAACAACAAAAAACTTACACAGGAACAAAGACAGCAGTTACAAAAGCAAATCCGAGAAACTAAGAATAATATTGTTGCAGGTAACACTCAAACCGGTAACGGAACAGTTGCTCTTGATAAATCAGGCAAAATGAACAAGACTATTGATGCTACTTTTAAACGAAAAAAAGAAATGGATAGAGGTGCTTCCTTTACGGTTGCTGATAATGCAAGAATTAAGGTAAGTGACTCTTGTAATGTTGATTTGAAAAATCCTGAATTAAAAGCAAAATTAGCAAACTTAAAACCGGGTGAACGAATAACTGTCGGAAGATCTAAAGGTGATGGCTTGAGTACTCAAGATCCTTATAGATTTGATATTCCGGATGCACCTACAACAGTTTCTCGTGAACACTTAATTCTGGAAAAAATTGACGGACAAATCTACGTAACTCATATTGGCTTAAACGATTCTAAGATAAATAATTCTTTACGTCGTATGGCAGTTGCGGCAAAAGGAGATGCAGCACGTGAGGAAATCAAAAACGAAACAAGAGAACTTGCAAAGGATCATAACAATAATAGACCTAAAATGGCATAACATTCGTTTCTCAAACTAAATTCTTGAAAAGACTTCTACGTCAATATCGTCAAAGGTATTAGTATTAAAATACGCACAGGATGCGACCATAGAAGCGTTATCCGTACAGTATTTCATTGCAGGTGCGTTCACTCTGTAGCCTTCTTTTTCCAAGTCAAAAACCTTCTTGCGGATTTCTGAATTAGCAGCAACTCCGCCGGCTATTACGATTTGTTTATAACCACATTCTTCTACGGCTTTTTTGAGTTTTTTAACCAGAGTAGAAGAAACACATTCCTGAAAACTTGCACAGATATCGTTTACAGGAAGTTCTTTTCCGTCAAAAGACTTAACCAATCTTAAGACCGCAGTTTTAAGTCCGCTGAAACTGAAATCATACCCTTCGACTTTTGCCTGCGGAAGTTCAAAAGCATGCGGATTACCTTGCTGAGCAAGTTTATCCAACCTCGGACCTCCAGGGTATGGCAAGCCAATCAGCCTTGCGACTTTGTCATAGGCTTCTCCGACTGCATCATCAATTGTTTCACCTAAAATAGTTTGTTTTGAATAAGATTCAACATCAATAATCTGCGTATGTCCGCCACTTACCAAAAGTGCGATATAAGGCGGTTTTATGTCAGTATCAAGATAGTTAGCACAAAGGTGTGCGTTAAGGTGATTAACGCCGATAAAAGGCTTATCGTGAACCAACGCTAGTGTTTTTGCCGCATTCAAACCGACTAATAAGCACCCAACAAGCCCCGGACCTACTGTTCCTGCAAAAGCCGTTATATCATCAGGAGTTAAACCTGACTGCTCAAAAGCCTCTTGAACAACAACATTTATAGACTCAAGGTGTTCTCTTGCCGCAATCTCAGGGATTACCCCGCCAAATTTTTCGTGAGTTTTAATCTGAGAAGCAACAATATTTGAAATAACTTCTCTTCCGTTTTTAACAATTGCACAGGCTGTTTCATCACAACTTGATTCAATCGCCATAATATAATTATCGGCACCGCTATCGATACCTGTTAAAACTTTTCTTCCACTGAATAATGTTTCTCTTTCCATATTCTTATATTACTATAAAGAAATTATTTTTACTATTAATCTACAAATTTAATCACTGAAATATAAAACTTTTACAAATTTCTAAGCAACCTGATTATATTTACCCCCCCACCCCTTGTATTAAAAATATATAAAGAGATACATTTATTATCTTTATCTTGTATAATTGTTTTGTTTATTAGCAAATGGGATTTTATAGTATTCATAATGTATTAGAAAATAAA
>CAMAGQ010000111.1 GCA_945833895.1 uncultured bacterium | reverse complement strand
AACCCCTAACGAGGCTTGCATGGGTGCAAGATTCTGAAACGAGTTCAGAATGACATGTTGGTGCGATTTGTAAGATTTTAAGATTGCCCTCCCACCTTGGGGGAGGGTAGAATTTCTTAATGAACGTAGTGAATTTAGAAATTCGGGAGAGGGTTTGAACATAGATAACTCCACTACAACCTCCGTTCTAAATTTATGTCATATCTTGTTTGATATATAATACCTGTTATTATAAATGTAAAGTTTTCTTTACAATATACGTTTTTGGGGGAATTTTTAATATTTACGGTTTTTAAATAGGCATATACTTGTAAATTGGTGAGAAAATATGTTAATATCCTTTTATAACAATATCAGTACAAAACCCGCAAAACTTGCAGGGCAGAGTATTGCGTATAAAGGAGGCTTGCCGCTAAAAATGAAGGAAGATTTCTTTGCAAAAAGCAGAAACGGACATCTTTTAAAAGATACTTTCAATCGTGAAACAAAAACTCTTGATATATATTCAAGCGGGCTGTATCCTGCAAATGTTTTGAGTAATCTTGCTCCTAAGAATTTCTGTTTTGACGGGGTTGAATGTGCTTCGATGGAAGGCTTTTTGCAGAGTTTGAAATTTAGAGATAAATCAAAACAGCGTGAAGTTTGTAAATTATACGGCGGCAGTGCAAAAGACAGTGCTAAAAAGGCAACCGAATGGCTTAAAACTCACAAGTTGTACTGGCTCGGAAAAGAGTATGACAGATTTTCGCAACATTATCACAGACTTTTAATCAGAGCGTATAAAGCGTGCTATGAACAAAATGATTTATTCAAACAAGCCCTTGACAGCACAAAAGGTATAACTCTAACTCATACAGGCGGAAAAACAAATTCTGCCGAAACGATTATTACCCAAAGTGAATTTACAAGTATCTTAACTGCATTGAGAGATAAAAAGATTTAGTACGTCAGGTTAAAAACTTTTCTAAGTTCGTTAAAGTATTCAGCCTTTTCCTGAATAGAGTTAAATTTATCCGTGTTACTCCAATCAGGTACAAAAAGTTTTCTCGCACTTGTAATTTTTATATTGTTTGTATCTTCCAAAATCGACGGATTATATACATTTTCTTTTTGGGCTAAATTTTCCAATTCTTGTACAAATTCGCATTTGGAAAGTGTATCAACGTATTTGCTGTCTTGTGTGAAATTTTTCATAAGTTCTTCTTGCTCAGGAGTTTTCAAAACAAGTAAGGTGTAATGCTTATTTTTATTCTGGGCAGATTGTTTTAGTTGAGGACAGCATGAAATCTTATGCTTGTTTAACATTGACAGAGTCTTTTTGTAATCAAGCAAATGATCTTTTGTTCCGAGAAGAAATCTGTATATGTCCATATCATAAGTCGACGGGTCTTGGATTTTTAGTTTTGAATCGTTATTGAAAATTTTAACAATATCAATCAAGTTATCCTGCTGTTTGAACTTGTCGCATAACTCGGTTATTTTCATTGTGTATTCATCTTTTGGTTGACCTTTACCAAAGATATGAGGACTTTGAAATTTTCCTGTTATATTAACAATTTTCATCTATGTTACTCCAATTAAACTTGCTATCTTTCTCACATGAACCTGCCATTTTTTAGCAGACCATTTTTGATTTGTATTCTTAATTTTCTCAGGAGAAGCACCTTCCAGAAGAACAAAAGGCAATGCCCCTTCGCAATTATTGTTCGGACATTTTAAGACACCGTCCTGCCCCGGAACAAGAACCATTGTTCCGCATGAACCCGTTCTGCCGTATCCTTTTCCTGATTCTTCCAGCAAAATGTTAATCGCCTGTGCCGCATCAGGATTTGTTTGTTTCAGATTTGTATATGCAGCGGTTTCATAGTATGGCTTTGCATCTATTATATCGTCAGCCGCTCTTATTGTCATGCGATTTTTATATTTGTTTACAAAATCTCGCATAATTTCCGAATCATTGACGTATTTTCCTGCATTTTTCCCCACCAATTTATCTTTATTTAATGCACCTAAATTCATTAAACCTTCGATGTCGTTTTTAGAACTCAATTCAAAGGCTCTTTTCGCAAAAGGAGATGCACACATTGGCGAATACACAAGTTCAATATCTATACCTGCCGGAATGTCAATGTTTTTCAAGGTTTCTGCCGTGTTCACAATAAGACTGCGTCCACTGCCCGAAAAATCGTCAGGAACAACTATCGAAATCTTTTTCTTTCCGCTTTTCGCAACTAATTCGGGAAATTTTTCGATATTTGTTCTGTCTAAAATTGTTCCCGTTGAACTCGCTTCCTTATAAAGTTCTGCCATATAAGAGTTGCTTGTTCCCATTCCTCTTTCAAGTTTTTCTAACGGACTTGGGTTTAGGATGTAAACGCTTCTGTCAGGAGCAATCCCCTTAAATTGTTTGCGGAAAATATTCAGTGCTTCTTCTTTTGATTTTATCCCCACAAAGCATTCTTTAATAATAGGTTTTAATGTATTGGTGTCCCCTAACGCCTTACCAGTCAAAAAGGAAATCCCTTTGTGCAGTGCGGTTTGTGAAATTTCTGCTAACCTTTGCCCCGCCTTTTTTATTGTTACGGTATCGCAAGGCAGGACATTTAACTGCACAACTTGGGCAGGTTTCCTAATCGGAACTGTCGAATGAATATACCTTACATTGTTTAAGTTTTTTGGAACGTTTTTCCAGAAGTATTTTGAAACTGATAAAATATTTACCATACCATTTCCCCTAATTAATATAAAAAACTTTTTTCATGTTTTTTGTCGTTTTGGGCAATATATTTATAAAAGATTTAACAAAAATTAATATTCTTCACCCGTCAAAAAGGCAATAATCTTTTCGTTATATTTTTTATCTACAGCACTAAACGGAAAAATCTCTCCGCCAAATTCCTTGCGGACATGGGATAATGTACTTTGAATTTTGTTTTTTGAGATACAGTCTATTTTGGTAACAACAGTTATTACGGGTAAATTGTATGCCAGAACCCATTCCCTCATTTGGTAATCGTTTTTCTGTATTTCGTGTCTGGCATCGACAAATTGAATAAGATTTTTAATCTGCTCTCGTTTTAGAAGATATTCTTCTAAGTATTTTTGCCACCTGTTTCTTGCTTCAATTGAAACCTTCGCATATCCGTACCCCGGAAGGTCTGCAATCATAAACTCATCAGAAAAGTTAAAGAAGTTTATCAATCTTGTTTTTCCCGGAACGTTTGAGGTTTTTGCAAGTTTTTTATTATTGGCAAGTCCGTTTATAAATGAAGATTTTCCGACATTCGAACGTCCTAACAGCGGAAATTCAGGCAATGTGTAATCAGGACATTGACTTAATTTTTCTGCACTTATTAGAAATTTTCCATTTATGAACGGTTTCATTTTAATACTGAACTCTTTTCTTTTATTTCTTTTACTTTACTTTTGTATAAAACTGTTTGGAACAAGTTACACATCTTTGCGTTATTAACTACTGTCAATTGGGTTTTGTTGTTCACAAAATCAATGCTGAATGAAGATTGTTTGTTGAAGATATTCGCTTCGATATTTACTATTTGAAACAGCCCCTCAGTTAAAATACTAAGAGGCTCTCTCAAAAATGTTTCAAAACTTTTTCTTATATCAAATTTCTTCTTCATAATGACATAATTATAATCTCTGTTTGAATACGTTTATTCTTTGAACAACAGCCGCTTTATCAGATGCGTTCGGTGCAAGTGCTAAGTATTGAGTATAATATTTAACAGCACCCTGGTAGTTGCCTTCTGCTTCGTAAGATTGTGCTTTTAACTTAGCGATAGAAGGTGCATTGTGATAAAAGTCGATTGCTCTGTTACAGTATTCAATAGCAGAAGCGTAGTTGCCTTCTTTGTATTGACGTAATGCGATTTCAAAGAATTCATTGGATTTCATTTCGCACAAATCAATGTAGTGAATACCATTCAGTGCAATTCTGTTTGTTGAATCAGCCATCAAGACTTTTTGCAAAGCTTTTCTTGCTGTTCTGAATTGTTTATGCTGAACAAGAATTTCAGACAAATACAATTCATCATCAACAGTATTTGCAAAGTTTATAGCGTTTTCAAAGGTATAAACAGCATCCCTTTCCTTACCTAAAGACAAATATGCTTCACCCTTGATAACCGTATCCATCAAACTGTTGCTTGCCGCTTGAACAATGTAATTCAAGTTATCATTAGTTAACTCCATCTGGTGGGTTAATTTACCCAACTTGATTTTTGCGAGGTGCAATTTCAAATCGTTCGGAGTTCTTTGGATTGCTTCGTTTACATAGTCGTAAGCAAGGTAAACGTCTTTGTTTGTTGTGTAATCTCTACTATCTGCGGTATCTTTAGCCATTTCATAATAAGTATTGGCAAGACCGATGATAGCAGTGTTGTTATAAGTTGTATCACCAAGCAACCTTGAATAGTATTCCAAAGCTTGTTGATATTTTTTAGTTTCCAAAGACATATTTGCAACTCTTAAAATACCTTCTTTGTAGTTAGGATTTAAGATAATTGCGGTTTTTAGTTCTTCCATTGCAAATTCGTGGTCGGAACGTCTTTCATACACACCTGCAAGGTTGATGTACGGACGAGAGTTTTCCGGTTTTACGTAAATCGCTTTTTTGAAAGAATTTATTGCAGCAGCCTGATTGCCTTGTTTCAAGTATAATTCACCTTGCAAATTCCACCCCGGAGATGAATTCGGGTTGATGTGCAGTGAGTGGTTTAACCAGGTTAATGCTTTTGTGTAATCTCCGCGACGTGCTTCAACTTGTCCCATGTGGTACATTGAAGTCGGGTTGTGAGAGTTACATTTGATAGACTGTAGATAATATTTTTCAGCCTGATCCAAATCCCCGTCAAGCATTGCAACGTTACCTAAGTTGTCGTACGCAGGAGCGTAATTCGGATTGTGTTTCAAAGACATTTTGAACAAATCCTGAGCATCTTTTTTGTTGCCCAATTTCAATGTTGCCACACCCATTGCGTTGTATGCTTGGAAGTATGTCGGGTCTAAATCGACAGCGGTCATAAATTCTTTTATTGCCGCATTTGACAGATTACGAATATTCTTGATGTATTCGATATCTGAAGAAGTTTCACGCATCAAATATACCATACCCTGAGCATAATGAAGTTCAGGCTTGTTCGGATATTTCTTTAACAATTTATCCAATTCTGATTGAGCAGGAGCTAATTTATACTGTTTTGCCTGAGAGATTAGTTGTAGCGATTTCGCATCAATATCATTAGGGTTTTTGGTCAATATCTCTTTCAAACGCTTGTCTGCATCTTCATAATTGTTGTATTCAATCAATCTGCTGATGTCTACATAAGTCTTGGATACAGTCACTCCGGCTTTTAGAGTTTGAGCCAATGAGATGTCAGGGGTACAAAAGATACAAGATGCCGTAAGTAATGACATTATTAATACTTTTTTACAATTCATGTTTTCACCCACTTTTATTTTGTACTATTCTAATTATTCTGAGAATATTGTATAA
>CAMAGQ010000110.1 GCA_945833895.1 uncultured bacterium | reverse complement strand
AAGTGTATCTGATGTTTCAAAATCACCCTTCATAGTATTTGCAAAAGCAAGGGCAAGCTTGTATCTGTATTGTATATCATAGTCCTGAATGTTTTCTTTTGTAAGAATATCAAACAAGTTATTAAGTACATCAAACGCACGATCATCGCCTTGCATTGTTAGGGCTTCCGCTAAGAGCAGACGGGTTTTTAAATAAGTTTCAGCTATGGTATTGACAGGAATATCTGTTCTTGAATATGGTTTGGAGAATATATCTTCAAATACAGGGGTAATCTCCGTATCAATCATATTTACAATTTGTCCGCAATTCCCTATCGCAAGGAGCGATTGTAATTTTGAACATTTTACAAGCGCTGTTTCAAGCTTTTTTTCATCAGGTATTTCTTCTAAAGCACGGTCAACACATTCTACATTACCAAAATAATTTCCTGTATCTCGACAGCATTTTGACATATACCCGAGAAGCTCAATTTCTCTAGGTATATCATTTATATTTTTTGCATTTGCTATTGCATCCGGCAAATAATCCATTGCTTCCGATGGATTATAGTCGGTTAGAAGTTTTCCTAATCTTTCTGAAATATTATATCTAATAGTTAAAGTAGCGTTATCATCAAGCTCATTTATAAGCGCAAGACACTGTTTTTGAGATATTGCGTATAAACTTTTATCACCTATATATGCAGCAAGTCTTGTGCCTCGTGTCCATATATCAAGTCCAAGTTTTGGATTTTTTATGTTTTGTGCAATTCTTGCAAAAATTGCATTTGAGTTAGGGGTAAAGTGCGCAAGTGAGTTACAGATTTTCGTGTTTAATTCCACATACTGCTCATCATTTTTCGCAATACTTAAGATGGTTTCCCATAGAAGCAAATCTTTAAACTGACAAAATATTTCATTTAACGGTGCAATGAAATTCATATTTTTCAGATATGTTATAATTCCATCAAATGTTGTGTCATCATATGAAAAAATTTGTTTTACTATTAATCGTTATGTTAAATTGCCAGATAGTTCTGGCTGGTCAAAACAGTCAAATACTTGATAAAATCGAAGATTCTTTATACGGTTATACATATTCAAATGAAAGTGATTCATCGCGGTTAAGCCGTCTTGAAGAAAAAATATACGGGAAAACTTCCGCCGGTGAGGTTCAAACTCGTATTGCGAAATTAAAGAAGGATATTTCGGCTGACGAAATAGGTAAAGAAATTGAGCCGAAAGAAGATACTTTTGCAGAACCTGAGGACTCCTGGGTATTTGCTAAAGAGCCTGTTGAGGCTTCCAAAATGGATTATCCTGCTGTGGATGAACTTGAACGTTCAATATTCCAAAAAGAATTTAAAAATGAAAACCTTGCAGCAAGACTTTCAAAACTGGAAACAAAAACTTTTGGTAAAACCTACGAAAAGGATGATTTATCAACTCGTGTAGACCGTCTGAAAGCGGAAATCAAACCGAAGAAATTTATGGAAAATAAACTTGCGCAGCAGGAAAATTCTTTTTATGACGAGGATGTTGACAGGTTTGATGAAGATTACCATTTGAATTCCTACGGAAACGATGCTTTTGCCTATCAATCAATGAATGGCAGAATGTCGCCTGCTTTTTCGCAGACTTACAACGATTATGACGATTATCCGCAAAATAATGTTTTTAAACCCGCAAAACAGTTAAACATTTCTGCAATAGAAAAAACACTTTATAAAACAAAATACGAAAATGAGCCGATGTCAAAGCGGTTATCAAGGGTCGAAACAAGCATATTCGGTACGGAATTTTCTAACGACAGTGAAAGCGAAAGAATCATGCGTATATCAAGTGCAATTAACGCTCAAAAATCTGCAAGAAAATATGACAGCAATAAGTTCAGCCAAAACATGGCAACAGCCTTCCAGATTGGAACATTAATCCTTATGGTGCTTGCTTGTATTCTGTAAATTTTTATTATTCCTCTGTCGGAAGTTCTGCCGGAGTTTCAGGTGTCGCTGCGGTTGGTGCAGGTTTTGATAAGGCATTTTTTATCGCATTATTAAACAGTTTTTTCATGTTTTCTGAAGTCTGTTTAGCGTTTTCTTTTGAGTTTTGCAGATTTTCTTTTGTCTGCGAAACATCATTTTTTATTGCCTGAACTTTTGCTTTCTGTGTTTCAACAATATTTGTAACGTTTGTTTTGACGTTTTCAGATGTCTGTTTGGTGTGATTAACTCTGTTTGTTATATTTTCTTTTACGGCATCTTTGGCATTTTTTAAGTCTTGTTTTATATTTATATCTTGAACTTCTTCTGTTGGTGAAGATAACCATTTGAAGTATTTTACGGCAGAAACGGCTCCAGCTGTTCCGTTGTAAGAAACTTTGAAATCCTTGTAGTTTGTACTGCCTGTGGTCAGTGCAGGGATTAGCGAAACATTCTCGTTTGCAGGATCTGAGGTTAATTGTTTCCAAATAGAAGTTGTCATTTTCCCAAGTTTCGGGATTGCTGAAAGCAGTCTTTCTGCCGATAAATCACCGATTACACCCAGCACTGATACTACTTTAGAATCTAATCGTCCAAGGATGATAAGGTTTGCAGTGTTTGGCAAAATGTTGTATTTACCCGTAACGTAATAGGACATCAGCGGCCCTGCGACAAGTATTTTTGTTAAATCCGCACTTCCGTTGGCAAGTTTTAAATCGCCGTTTATTGATTTGAATTTGTCGGCTTCTTGAACCGTTGATGCCACAGATAGTGCTGAAATCGCAGATTTTAAGATTGAATTTGATGAAATATTTTGTGCTGATACAAGGTTTTCCAAACGTCCGATACTTACGAAACGTCCGTTTTGAATATCAAAATTAATATTTCCGTTTAGAGATTTTATAATATCTGTGTCGGTAATCCCTTGCATTCCAAGAAGTGCCTTGAAATTCAATGCCCCTGTTAAGGCATCTTTAATTCCTGTTGCTCCGTAGATTGCGTTTGAAGCGTTTAGCCCTTCGCCTGAAAAATCTATGCCTGTTTTTGAAGTGTTTATATCATAGGATAATTTTCCTTTGATGTCGCCGTCAAAAGCCTTGCCTGTGATATCTGTCAGGCTGAACAAACTGTAATCTCTCAGTGCGAATTTTGCACCAAGATTTTTTGCAGCAAGCCCGCCAATTTTTATTTCTTTTGCGGTTGCCGTGCCGTTTAGAATTTCGCCCGATAAATCGGCAGTTAAATCACTAATCGCAAAATCCATGTCTTTCATTGAAATATCAGACATCATAACTTTACCTTTTAGTGTCGGGTTATCAAGTTTCCCGCCTGCGTGTACCGACCCAAGAACAGAAATGTTTGACGACGGAACACCCCAAATCGGGAATGATATTTGATTAGGGATTACAACTTCCATGTTTAATTTCGGATTTGTGTATAATTTATTAATCCCGCCCGTTACCTCTGCGATAAGGTTATTACCTTCGTACAAACCTGTATTGGATAATCTTAAACTGTCTCCGATTATTTCAATATTTGATTTGATTTTGGCGGTCTTGTTTCTTAGTTTATCAATGTCAATAAGCGAAATATAATTGTTTTTATCGGCATCTAGATTTAATGAAATATTTTGAATTTTTGAGTTTCCTGTGATGTTTATATTAAGCGGTAATCTGCCTTTGTATGTTATGAGTGATACAAATTCTTTCGGCAATAGTGAAACGATATCAGAACTTTGCAAATGACCTTTTGCACATAGGTTGATTGCCATTTTGTCACTCACATAGTCTTTAATTCCGCCGGTTATGTCTATTCTTGAATTGTTCAGTAATACATACGCTTTTTTGATATTGATGTCTTTAGTGTCTAATAAAATGTTTGTATCAGGAAGTTTTATCGTAGAACCGCCTGTTTGAGCAAGTAAGTCAAAAATATTCACGTTTCCTGCAAGAACTTTCCCGTCATAGTTTGCGTTCATTTGTAATTCTTTTAGAGCAAGCATTAATGCTGACGGTTTGTTGTAAATTTTTAAATTATCAACAGAAGATATGATTTCAGGGGTAAGGTTTTTAAGTTTTCCTTTTATCAGGGCTTTTACTGATAAAACCCCGTCAGTGATGTCGTTGTCTTTAAGTAGATTAACCTGTCCGAGTGCGGTCAGCAAGCCTTTTACAGACATTTTGTCTGCTTTTAAAGTCAAATCTGTTGAGGAATTTTGTTCAATTGTACCTGTCAATGATAACGGGTGGGATAATATAGAAAATCCTGATTTATTTATTGTGATTCCGTTGTCAAAATTGATGTCGGCTGTAATGTTATCAATTACAACGTTATACAGTCCGTAAGAAATTTTAGACGGTACAATTTTTAAATAACCGTTAGAGTAAACTTTTTTCAAGTCTGAATTGATGTTAAAATCCGCATCAATTCCGCCTGTTGCGGAAAGTGTTTCAAAATCATTTATGCTGAAGGATTTTGAAATGCTGTTGACTAATTTAATAATATTATTAAACTTCGCATTTGAACGTAATGTCATATCAATGGCAGGTCTTTTACCCGTTGTAACACTGCCGATTATTTGAGTTTTTTCCTTGTCATCAAACGACGAGAATAATATAGAATCTATAGCGGTTTTGGAATTTTTAAAGTCTAAGTTGATGTAACTTTCAGGTAACTTTTTCCCGTCAACGCCTACGGATAAGGTGTCAATATTCAGTGAGCCGTTGAGTTTCGGTGATTTTAGTGTGCCAGAAGTTTTGATGTCAGCGGTTAAATCTCCGCATAATTTGTTTTTTACAATCGCATCGAGAAAATCAATAGCGTTGAAATTTATGACGTTTGGATTTTGTTTTGAAACTTCATTCTCCTCAACGACAACTACATCTTCAGGGAATACAAGTTTTTGCAACTGCAAATCAGGCATAATTCTGTTATCGATGTTTATGTCGTAGTTAGAAACACGGCTTCTATCCAAAACGATTTCACCTTTTGTCCTGAATTTTATTCTTTTATCCAGTATAAATTTGGAAATCTTTAAATTTTCGCCTTGTGTATAGTAAGTTTTGTTTGTCGGCAAATCCGTAAGGGTTAGATTATATTTGCTGATTTTAACATCAGGTAATTTGTTTGATAACTTTAACCCGAAAGGTAAAACGAACGGCTCAGAAGGTTCTGTGGCTTTTGGTAAATAATCTAAAGCCAGTAGTGACCCGTCTTTTTTAATCCCTATATTAGTGTTGATTTCTTTTGCATACAGATTTCCAAGTTGGATTTTTTTGAATAATAAAGGCAATAACGAAACATTTCCGCCAATGACTTTTGATGAGAAGAAAGGTTCTTTTTGAGTAGGGATAGAAAGAGTGACTTTTTCGGCTTTAACCCCTGCTCTAAGGTTCCAGGTTGTTGTAATTGACGGCTTTTCAATCACAGTATCAAATCCTGTCGCGGTTTTAACCGTTTCGGTAATTTGTGACTGATAGTTCCTCAAAATCGGAGTCAAAACAAGCGGTAAAGCCAAGAATATTACGTATAAAACTCCAAGTGTAACAACGGATATATA